>NZ_JBPEHH010000153.1:0-7176 GCF_054177595.1 Haladaptatus ordinarius
CACACAACTCTCCGTCATCATCTATATCAGGCCGCCAACTATGTGAACCATGCCGCATCTTACAGCCTCGGTTCGTCAGCTGCGGCGTTAGCACTTGTGGGTAAGAGACAGGGCTAAAGTCGTGGGTATCCGCGCTGTGGTATCTATGACACTCAGGCTGGCGACACCGACGATGAGTGCGATGACGAGACGAATCGGAAGTCCTTCTATCGCACGGTCGTCCGACCGAAACCGCTGGCTGATGGACATGGCCCGGAGTGGTTCCGGTTTGATATATAAACGTTCGTCCGAGGGTTCAAATGGGAAGTCGGGAGCATCCAACCCCATGGCACAGGTACTCGGACACAGTGGGGGGCGGTGTGGCGGGCGACCTCGGAACGTATCGAGCACGCGACGGGAGCCCCGGTGCCCGGGTCAGTATCGACCTCGACGGGCCACACGCCGCGCTGGTCGTCGGCAAACGCGGGTACGGGAAATCCTACACGCTCGGGGTGCTGGTCGAAGAGCTCACAGCGGCCGATGGCGTCACGCCGGTCGTCGCCGACCCGATGGGTGCGTTCACCACGTTCGCCGCCGTCTCCGATTTCGAAGTCGACGCCGACCCTCGCGTGTCCGCGAGCGCGCTCACGTCGCGGGCAGGGTGTGACATTATTCGGTCTCGACCACGAGAGTCCGACGGGGTCGCTCGTCTGGCGGGCCGCGCTCGACTCCGAGACGCTCGCCGAGATGGTTCGGTACGTCTCGAACGCGAACACGACGCAGGCCGCTCGGCGGGCGGCGCGAAATCACCTCGCGCTCGCCGACTCGTGGGACGTGTTCTCACCCGATGGACTCACGGCGGAAGACTGCGTGAGGTCCGGGTCAGGTATCGTGCTCGATTGCTCTGGATACAAGGTCAGCGCCGATGAACGCCGTCGTTCGAGCGATAGCCGACGACCTCTATCGTGCTCGGGTCACCGACTCGGTGGCGACGCTTCCGTGGTTGGTCGTGGACGAAGCTCACGCCTTCTTCGACGGCATCGCCGAACCAGCACTCAGAACCGTCGTGACGCGCGGGCGGCGTCCGGGCGTCAGTCTCGTCGCGGCGACACAACGCCCCGCTGCACTCCCCAAAGTCACGGTCTCGCAATCGGACGTGCTCGTGGCTCACCGACTGACCTCGCGGGCCGACCGTGACGCGCTGGCCCGCGCTCGACCGGGGTACATGCAGGAGTCGTTCGCCGCCCGGATGCCCGAGACGCCCGGTGCGGCAGTCGTCGTGGACGACGCGACCGAGAGCGTTCACGCAGTGCAGATTCGAGAACGACGAGTCGAACACGGTGGCGGGAGTCCGAGCGCGAGCGAACTCCGAAAGGGATAGGTGGCGGTGCTGACTGCACACGAACACGAGCGAGGGGGACTCTCGACGTGTCACCGCGACCCGCCTGCCGAGACCCGAGGCGTTCTGAGGAAACGATGTCGGTACAGGATACACACCCACTCAAACAGTTCGAGCCGATTCTCCTCGTTGCGGTCGGAGGATTCGTCGGTGCGACGCTTCGCTACGCGACGAGTGTTGCGTTTCCTCCCGGTGGGTTTCCGTGGGGTACGCTCGCGGTCAACGTCTCCGGAAGTTTCGCGCTCGGCGTTCTCCTCTACGAGGCGCATCTGGCAGACTTGCTCACGGCCGAAACCCGGCTGGTCGTCGGCACCGGCTTTCTCTCGTCGTTTACGACCTACAGCACCTTCGCGGTTCAAACCGCGAGTTTGTCGCCGACTCTCGCCGCCGTGAACGTCGTGGCGAACTACTCGCTGGGAGTCCTCGCCATCCTTCTCGGACGCCGGGTCGTTGGAGGTGTCGTCTCGTGAATCCGGTCTTGCTCGTCGGCATCGGTGGGACGCTCGGGGCACTGTGTCGTCACTTCGTCGGACAGTCGTTGCCGGGCGAGCGTGGGGCGACACTCGCAGTGAACGTCGCCGGAAGCTTCTTCCTCGGCGCTCTCACCGCCGGGTTGACCGAAGACCCCGCGATGCTCACGCTGTTCGGGACGGGATTCTGTGGCGCGTTCACGACGTTCTCCAGTTTCGCGTTCGAGACGGTTCGACTCTACGAACGCGGCGAACAGCGCAGGGCGGTCGGCAACGCGACGCTGCATCTGGTCGGTTCGCTGGTGGCGGTTGCGCTCGGCAGCGTGACGACGACGGTCGTGGTCTGAACGCGCTTACACCCGGTCGCGTCCGTCGGTCGCTCTTCGTGAAACTCTGACCCACGCGACGATGACTGCGGGCGTCACGAACAGGGCGGCGAGGTACGAGTAGAAGATACTCAGTGCGATAACGAGACCGAACTGACCGATTACGGGTGTGATTGCGAGGACGAGAATCCCGGTGCCCGCTATCGTCGTGAGCATGCTGCCAGTCAGTGCGCCCCCCGTCCCACGGACGGTCCGCGAGAGCGCGTCGAACACGTCCGCCTCGCCGTGAACGCCGTACTCGTCGGTGAACCGCTGGACCACGTGCGCGGAGTAGTCGATTCCTAACCCGAGCGCGATGGCGAGGACGGTCGCGGTGAGTGCGTTGAACGGGATTCCGAGTAATCGCATCGTTCCGGCCAGCAGTGCGACCGAGACGACAATTGGAACGAGATTGATGATGCCGAACACCGCCCGTCCGACGAGAACGCGATAGATGAACGTGAGAAAGACCGCCGTGGCGAACAGTGCTACGACGAGGCTCCGAACCGCAGACGTGAAGATGAGCGACGCGATGGACTGGAAGACGACGATTTCCCCGGTCGCGGTCGCGTCGAATCGATATCGGTCAGCGAGCGTGCGAGCGTCGCGCGTGATGGCCTCCTGTGACGCACTCCCTTTCATCGAGTAGACGACCTGCGTGCTTCGTCGGTCTTCGGCGAGGTACTGTAACGCCTGGTCGCGAACCGGCGAGGAGAGCAATCGGTCGTAGATGACCTCGAGGTCGTCGTCGGGGACGCCGTCGTCGTCGATGTCGTTTCGCCGAACGAGTCGCCGAAACTCCTCCGACCGGGCGCTGTAGCTCCGAATGACGCTGATGATGCTTTCTGTGTCGGCCTGTCGCTCGGTGACGAGAAACGCCTCCGGTGGATTCCGATTGGCCTGCTGTATTGATTCGAGTGCGAAATCCTCTCGTAGTGGCCCCTCGACGAAGATGGTCACCGTGTCGTCCTCTGCGGTGGCGAAGTTCTCGTCCAGAAAGTTGATGCTCTCCGTGACGGTGTACGTCTCCGGTGCGAACGGCTCGGGAAGCGATTCGAGATATGCCGGCGTCTCCTCGGGTGGCAAGAAATCCTCGTTCGAGAACGACGTGTCGATGCCCGTCGCGTAGTTTCCGGCCCCGACCGTCAACACGAGCGCGACGACGAGAACCGTCGTCGCGCTCCACCGGGAGAGTCCGACGCTCTTTTGTAACACTCGTCCCAAAAACGAGCCTTCCTCCCCGAGCGGACGGCGACCGAACGTGGGGAGGTCGAGTCGAACCCGGAGTCGGTCGGCCGTGACCTTCGCGGACGGCAGAAAGATGCCGAAGATGAGGAAGGTGAAGACGATACCGATTGCAGCGACGATTCCAAACTCCTGTATCGGTTGCAGCCGACTCGTGGCATTCGACGAGAACCCCAACACCGTGGTTCCGGTGACGATGAAGAACGCGACGAGGAGTTGGTCGGTCGCCCGTCGCATCGAGGGGCCGACCGCTTCTACGACGATACGCTCCTCGCGGTAGCGGTTTATCACGTGGATTCCATAGTCGATACCCACCGCGAGCAACAGCGGCGGCACGGCGACGAGCAGTTGGGTGAACGGGATGCCCACGATGCCCGTGAATCCCAGCGTCCAGACGATGGTCATCACCAGCGAGACGACCCCGAGCAGGAGGTCGATGGGGTCGCGGTAGGCGAACAGCAGGAAGACGAATATCAGTATCGCGGCGGCGGGGATGACGATGATGAGCGAATCGAAGGTGACGTTCGACAGCTCCGTCGAGATGATGCCGCTCCCGAAGACGCGGATGTCGCTATCGACGGTTGTGACGACTGCTTGTGACCGACTCTGGATTTCAGCGAGTGGGTCTTCGCCGCTCGCTTCCGCACCGGCTTGTTGGGAGACGCCGCGCGGAATCCCGTGTTGGACGATGCCGATGGTCGCCGACGCCGAGGCCGCACGACGATTGAAATCGTCACTCAGCAGTCGTCTGAACTCGGGATTCGACGCTGCCCGCCCAACGGCAGCATCGACCTCGGTTGGCGTCGCCCGTTCTACAGTTCGAATCTGCGCTTCGAGCGTCGTCGCGTTCGGGTCGAGGGTCTGTGCGACGATTCTCGCCGCACTCGCCGTCGATTCGACGCGCAACCCCTCTCGTCGTTCGAGGCGATACTGGGCTTCCAACATCGCTAGCAGTTCGGGTTTCGAGAGCACGTTTCTGCCCGATTGGATGAGCTGTGTGCTTCCGTTCTCTACCGCGAACGGCGACGAAAACTCTCGATTGACGGCATCGAACGCCTCCTGTGCCGGCGTGTCTTCGGTGAACTGGCTCGTTCCGGCCTCGGTCGAAACACGGGTCAGACCGACGCCGAATCCGGCGGTCAGGACGAGAAAGGCGAGCAAGACCACTCTCGACCGTTCGACGATCCACTCGTCGAGCCAGTCGATGACCGCCCGATACGCGACCACTCACCGCCACCTCCGAATCGCGCCGATGCCGACGATTCCGAGGAGTACGACGATTACGATGGCGAGCGGTAGTTCGAGTCCGGAACCGGTCGAAAACGGGAGCAAGCCATCGTCTTCTGGTTCCGTTACTCGCACTGGAACCTCGTAGGTGTCCGAGAGTTTCGTCTCGCCGTCGGGCGTCTCGTACTGGAAATCGAGCGACATCGGATACGTCCCCGCCAGCGTTCCACTTTCCCCACCGACCGTGAACCGAATCGTAGCCGATTCGTTCGGGGCGAGTCGAGGGATGAAGGCGTCGTTGTCGTCGATGGTCAGAGGACTGTCGACGAACGCCCGTGTGTCGATGTTTCGGAGGGTTCTGTCGTCGTTGTTCGTGATTTCGAGCGCGATGGTCGCGCTCGAACCGGCGGCGACCGACGCCTGTCTCGAGGTGACGACGAACTCGTCCTGTCGTTCGCCGACGAGCACGCGGGCCTCCAGCGGTTTGCTCTGCCGGGAGTCGTCGTCCTGATTCTGGTATCTGACCCGGAACGAGAGCTGTCGCGGCCCGCGGTCTGCGCTGTCGCTCACGTCGATTCGATAGCGGAAGGACTCGGATTCGCCCGATTCGAGGGTGCCAAGTGCGTATTCGGTCTCCCGTGGAAAGACGTTCTCTCCTTCGGACTGGAGGACGAGAACCGCGTTCGACGCCGGTTGTGGCCCCTCGTTCGTCACCGTTCCGGCGACCACTCCCTCGTCACCGACGCGAAGTGTGCTGTTCACGTCTGTGAGTGAAAACTCCTGTTCCGGGGCGGGGATGACGCCGATGACTTCCGACGTGGTTCGATTTCGTGTTCCGTCTTCCAGATACGACACCGAGATGCTGAACGGATAACTGCCGCCGACGGTGTCGTTGCTCGCGGTCACCTGATATTCGACGGTCACGTCCTGGTCGGTCGCCCACTCGCTGACGAACTGACTGGCGTTCCGTGACCCCCCGAGTCGGAGTTGGTCGTTCCGTGATTGTAGGGTAACGATGGCGTTGCTCACGTCGCGTCCCGTGTTTTCGAGCGTCAGAGAGATGGTTCCCGTATCGCCCGACTGTACGTTCGAGGAGATGTCCGTCACCTCGAATCGATCCAGTCGAATCGGTTCGGCGGGCCGAACGTCGAAGATGTACGGCCCGGCCTGCTTGCGAGAACCGTTCGTCGTAGTGTAGGAGACGACCGCCTGAAACGGGTAGTTTCGAACCTCCGCGAACTCCTCTGCGAGAAGTCTGTACGTGACGGTTCGCTGTTCGCCTGCCGACCAGTTGCCCACCGACTCGCTGGCGTTCTGTGAACGACCGAACCGGATGCTCTCGTTGGGTGATTGCACCATTATACTCGCGTTGGAGACGTCTTCACCGGTATTCTCGAACGTCAGTGAGAGATTCCCGGTTCCGTCGACCGGTACGTTCGAGGAGACCGAGACGAGTTCGAAGTCGCCGGTCGTTCGGTTGATGATCGTAGTCACCGTCTGCTCTGCACTGGTCGTCGTTGTTCCGTCGGTGGTCGTCTGTTGGACGGGTGAACTGCTCTCCGCAACGACGTGGCTGCCTGCCTGCGATACTAACAGGAGTGCGACGATAATCGAAACGACTCCCCCCCGATTCATGCGTCGAGTCCCGTGTAAATCGCTCTACTCCCCTCGATTGGCGTCATCTGTCTCCCCCCAGTTTTGTCACGTGACGGAGAATCGTATAGGTTTGCCTCTGGTTTCGGCGACCGTTTCCCGAATCGCTATCGTTTCACCCACCAGAGAAGAAAACGCCCGAGGCGGGATTCGACGGTTTCTGCTCACTACGTTGCGCGGCCACACCGCTGATCGGCTTCAAATCCTTTTCATCCCGTTTTCTGCTTCCGGCGTTCGCTCGGCGTAGACGCATCGCTCACGAGTTGGAAGCAGAAAACGCCCGAGGCGGGATTTGAACCCGCGTCACAACCGTGACAGGGTTGTATGATGGGCCACTACACCACCCGGGCCTGATAACGCAACTACACCTACTCTGCGCCCTTATTAAGGGGTGTCGATTTCGTTATCCATTGTTATTGTTTGGCGCACCTTGTCGTGATCAGTGACTTTCCGGAATTTCACCGCCAAACTCGTACTCTTTCGCCCAGTTGATCGAAGGATGATTTATCTGAGCATCGAATCGGAGTTCCATCTTCTGTTCCGTTGCTTCGTCGATATCTATCCAGTAGATTTTCTCATTTTCCGGATATCGGACGAGAAAAGCGTCTACCTTCCCGTGATACGTTTTCTCGTGATATCGCCCCTGTTTGGTCGTCTGTGAGTGGGTATTGAATCGCATCGTATCTTCCTTGTTCGTCCAGCCGGTTTTACACTGGACTGAGCGTGTCATAGAAAGCCTCCCAAGGGAGGCCGCAGGGTTTTGAAACTGTGTCCAGCAGTACCAACGCCCTGCAAGACGTCGCTTCGGTAGACGACTTTTTGAATGCGGCGGCGACCG
>NZ_JBPEHH010000154.1:0-7165 GCF_054177595.1 Haladaptatus ordinarius
TAGCCTCATTACGCACCAATCCGGACAGCGGCTGAATCAGGCGACTGATTCAGTCGCCTCATTCTGACTACTACGTGTCAGCAACTGGTCTCTTGAGCCAGAGTGGACAACTAGCGATATTAGGGTTTGCAGTCGACCACTTGTTCTCTCGGTGAGAATCCGTGAGACAAGTCATGAAGGTAGACTCCGGGCTGTGCCAACCAGCCGGTACTCCTATCTCCACCCAAACTGGACGAAGACTCGGAGTTACTTTGATTCATGTCGAGACGAATATTCTCCGCCCCATTCACGTCGGCGTTGAACGCCGCATCACACTCCTCACAGACGTACAGACCACGTTCGACACGCTGACTATCGTTTTCCCTACCGCACACGCAACACGTCTTACTCGTGTCTCGCTCAGACACTCCCACGACTTCGATACCCTTGACCTTCGCCTTGTACGTGAGAATCGACGTCAAACGGTCGAACGCCCACCCGTGTAGGTCGAGATTCCCGTGCCGCCCCCAGTTCTTCGAGTCGCCATTTTCGTCTTCTCGAACGCCAGCGAGTTTCCCGACGTTGATTCGCCCAACTCCTCGCTCCACACACCGTTCTACGATGTGCTTCGCTAAGGAATGGAAGAAGTGAGTGCGGCGCTCCGACCACTTGTGGTGGAGGCGGGTTGCTCGTTCACCGCCCGAGTCGTCGCAGTTGGCAATTTCTTTCGGAAAGTAGTAGCCGTCCTGTTTGGGGCGGTTACCGGGATACAAATCGGCGTCCTCAGTGCTGTACGCGACGGCGGCGAAGTTACAGATACCGAGGTCGATACCTGCTGTCTCGGTACCGGGTGCAGTGGGCGGCTTGATTTCGTCTTTGCAGACAAGATGCAGTTCCCACCGACCCTTCGCGTTGTCGTAGACGGCGCGAACCTGTTGCAGGTTTTCGACCGTGACACCGGGCCGGGTCTCGTACTCGACAAGGATGTATTCCAACGCTCTCGGGTGTTCCTTGTGATTTGCACCCTTCGAGAGCCTGACGCGGTTGTGCTTGGTGTCGTGCCGAATGCCGTTTTGCTTCCACGTCACCGTGCTATGGGGGTGTTCTTCGTGGACGCGGTTTCCAGCATCGTCGTAGTAGTTTTTCTTGCGGTAGCCGGGCGGATTCGCTCGGTCGTCGGACTTCCTCTTGCCGTACCATGAGTTGAAGGCTTCAGCGAGTTCCTCCAGAACGCACTGACTGGACTGCGAAGAGCGTGTCATAGAATACGTCTCACACCCACTACCCAGCAATTATACGGTCCTCATTTCACTTGTAATCCAGTGGTTCCACCAGTCATCTGTTTTATCCAAGATTAAGATCGTGGATAATATCGATTGAGAACTATTGTATGACACCCTCCTGCGAATGCAACCCCTTGTATTTGGTGTGACCTTTCAACTTGTCTTTGAGGTCGCCGTGGTCGGGAATCTCGCCCGTTTCATCCCAGACTTCTCTGGAATGGTAGTTGGCGACGTTCCAGAGTTTGTTGGCCGACCACCCATGCCGGTCGAGCAAGTCCTCTATCTGTGAGTGGTTGAGGATTTTCGCTCGATGAGTACCTCCCGGATGGTGTCTTGATCGCACTCGTCAGCCGTGACGGAGATTCACAGATTCCCGAACCAGATCTGACGCTTCAGCACGGCGATCACCTCACGTTCGTCGGTCGACGGGACGCCGTTCACAGCGCGATCGAACAGTGCCACCCTCAGTGAGAGTGTATTTCTGAGGTCGAAACACAGGGGAGCAGTCTCCCTCTACCGAATCCCTTGATAGAGGATGTACGCGACGAACACGCTGAGATATGCAAGCGCGAGCGCCTCGGTGACGAGGGATCGATTCAGAACGATGACCAAGCCAATAACGAGGGGACCAAGCAACAGCAGCAAGTCAAAGATGCGGTCATCGGCACCGGCTTCGAACACAGTGGAAATAACTGGAAGGTCGCCTAGTTTCATTGGTAGAGTCCTCCACGCTTGAAGATCGTTCGGAGCATCACGAGTACGGGGATGATTTCGAGGCGTCCGATCCACATGTGGAAGAGGAACGTGATCTTCCCGATTGCCGGGAGTGACTCAGATCCCGTAATTCCCGACGAGAGACCTACATTCCCTTGAGCGCTAGCCACCTCGAACATTACGTTGGCGAGCGAATACTCTCCAGACGGGAGCGTGAGCAGCAGTATGAAGGTACCGACGACCAGGAACGTAATCCAGAGGACGACGATGATCGCTGCCTCCATGAATTCGCGGCTCGCTTCTTTCTCGTTTAGTCGCCGGCCGTTGATTTTTAGCCGTCGCACGGCAGTCTCGGGGTAGAAGACATCCGCGATTTGATACCGAATTCCTTTCGCGAGCGTCAGTCCACGAATGAGTTTGATGCCACCCGCAGTTGACCCAGCAGCACCACCGACGAACATCCCGAACGTGACTGTCAACTGAGCGTACGACGGCCACCGGCCGAGTGCAACAGTGGTCGAATCGACAGCCGTCTGGAACCCCGTACAGGTGGCAGCCGAAACGAATTGGAACAGGCCATAGCGCAAGGCAGCGAAGGGTGTCTCATAGGGACCGGCGTAGTACAGGAAACTCCACAACAACGCCGACCCGATACCCATATAGCCGAACACCCACCGCGTCTGGAGATCGGAGTAGAAGTTCCGGATATCCCCTTGGAGGATGAGGTAATGCACCGGGAATGCGATACTCCCCAAGAGCATAATCGGAATCAACACAAAGTCGATCAGGGCGCTATCGTAGGTCGCAATCGAGTTGTCCGTAATCGAGAATCCGCCGGTTGCGAGGCCCGTCATGCCGTGATTGATTGCCCCCCAGATCGGCATCCCTGCCAGCCACAGCGCGAGAATCGAGACGAACGTAAACAGAATGAAAATCCACCAGATCGTCCTGACCGTCGAGACGATGCTCGGGTGAATCTTCTCCGAGCGGGCCTCACTTTCGTAAAGCGTCAGCGACCCGCTCCCAGGTCGTGAGAGAATTGCCGTCGTCAAAACGATCACTCCGACCCCGCCGACCCATTCGGTGAACGTTCGCCACCACTGGAGTGTGCGCGGAAGCACCTCCTCATTGTCGGTCATCGTAAGCCCTGTGCCGGTGAAGCCACTCATACTTTCGAAGATGGCGTTAAGTGGCTCGGTGAACGCTGCGAGCGTTGCCGTCTGAGCAGGTGTTGTGAATCCCGGCACGCCGAGCTGGACGATCCACGCGATCAACAGGAACGGTAGCGAGCCAAAGATGCCGACGGAAAACCATCCCGAAGCGGCAACGATCATTCCATGGAATCGTCCTGGAGCTTCAGCGTCCCTGAATCGTCGATAGAGCAACCAGCCAATCCCTAACGGAATGACGGCGGAGACCAGCAGTGCCGGGAGTGCATAGTACTCTCCCCAGAGGATGGGTACGACGAGCGAGACCAGCATTAGCCCGCCAAGCGCCTCCAAGATTCGACCGATATCTCGGCCGACAGTTGCAATGGATCCGTTCATGCGTTCCCCGTGCTCGCGATCAGAGCTGTCGAGATCGTCCTGAAATTCAACATTGTCAATCTACTAGGTGTGGTCTTCATAGTGCCCAAAGATGTCCGTAATCTCCGGATCGGCGCCGACACCGGAGTACACTGTCAGCAGATCGTCTTCCTTGATTATCGTATTCCCGCGAGGAGTGATCGGGTGATCGTTCCCTTCACGTTCGATCGCAACAACGAGCATCTCGTCGGTGATAAATCCTGCCTGTGTGGCTTCTTGGAGCGTTTTCCCTGCGATAGGAGCCTCTTCGGTGACTGTGATTTCGAAAACCTCCGCATCCTCACCAATGCGCATATAATCAACAATCGCCGGCCGTGCCACAGCCCGGTAGAGATACTCAGCGATGAGCTGTTGGGGGTTCTCCATCGTGTTTACGCCAATCTGCTCGAACAACCCCATGTGTTCTGGGTTGTGAACGACCGAGAGAATCGCAGGGATCTCGAATTCCCTTGCGAGCAGGCATGTCATCACGTTCGTTGCGTCCTGATCCGTCGTCGAGATGAGTGCATCCGCCTGCTCAGCACCGGCATCGTCCAACGTGTCTTTCGTCGTGGCGTCGGCGTTCAGTACTAAGCAGTCAAACTGGTCAGCGGCTCGATTTGCGCGTTTTTCATCACGCTCGATCACGACGACCTCGTTGCCAGACCGCGTCGCAATATCGATAAGCGGTGTCCCGATATCGCCAGCACCGATGATGATAATGTACATAGTGATTACACCTCCAGTCTCCGCAGAAGCGCTTCACGAACCGACATCGGCGATTCCTCCGGTCCGCGGGCCATAACAACGGTTTGAGTTAGTTCTGTGCCGATCTTCTCCGGGAGCGACCCGAAAACAGCCTGTGAAATCGTCCCCGCCCGTGTCGCACCGACACAGACCGTGTCGTACTCCTGAGAAGCCTCAATGATGGCTTCTTCAGTGTCTTCAGCGACCATCACCTTGGAATCGTACGACATGTATTCGATTCCAGCGCGTTCAGCTAAGTCGGCAATTACTGCTTCACCAAGCTCGATGGGCGAGAGGTTCTCGTCAGTCTCGGACTCTGGAGATTGAACGTTGAGAAGCGTCAACGACGATTCGTCGGATGCGGCAACGAATTCAGCAGCACGCCGGGCTGCAACCGGCGCGTGTGGACCCTCGCCAGCAAGCACCATGATATCCCCTTCCCCGCGCCCATCGCCGGGGCCGAGTTTCACGAGCGTCGCGTCACACGGTGCACGCCCAATTACGGGATCGATCGTCGACCCCAGGACGTGTTCACGCCGGCTCCAGGTGCCCTGCCAGCCGAGCAGGACGTGATCTGCGTTTTCTTCTTCGATTACGTCCAAGATGACAGATCCAGCGTCGCGACCGACTATCGCCCGAGTTCGGAGCCCAATATCGAGTTCGGTGGCAATATCGCGAGCAGAGTCAAGCAGTTCCTGTTGCCGTTCGACTCGCTCCTCTTCGAACGTGAGATCCTGGGAGAGCGAGGTTTGACGCGGAACCTCGATGACGTTGATCGCGATTACCTCAGCGTGTTCGTCCTCGTGAGCGTGTGCGCTAGCCGCAGCCATTCGGAGGAGATCACGTTCTGTCTCCGGATTCGCGACCGGGACGACGACACGATAGCGTCCTTCGCCGTTCGTCATCGTTGTTGGTTCGGGAGCAATTGCTTCACCGACCAGGCTGGTACTGAGTGCCCGATCACGTGCATACCCGAAATACCAGAGCACACCGAAGACGATGATAACAGTGCCGATAACCTGGACGATGACGTTCATCTGTACCAGAATCACAAGACAGGCCACGAATCCCAGAATCGGCACGATAGGATACAGACCCATCGGGATTTTGAAAGACGGATCGTACGCATCTGGATTGGCCCGACGCAACACGACGACTGCAACGTGGACGAGGGCGTACGTCACGAGGTACATGAAGCTCGCCACCTCGGCGAGTGTCCCGACTCCAACGCCGACCGCGATCAGGACGAGAGTGATAATTCCCGTAACCGTAATCGCCCGGTACGGCGTCCGGAACCGTTCGTGGACCTCGTTGAGCCAGTTGACGAGGATTCGGTCACGACCCATCGCGAAATTGACCCGAGCGGCCGAAAGAATACTCGCATTCGCACTCGACACTGTCGCAAGGACGGCCCCGACGATCATCACAAGTGCTCCGATCGACCCCATGAATTCGGTAGCAACGTCGGCAACTGGAATCGGGGATGTCGCGAGGGCCTCAATCGAAAGCGTTCCCGTCGAGATGAACATGACGCCGACGTACATCAGCGTCGGCGTCACCACAGCCGCGATCATCGCGAGCGGAAGGTTTCGACTCGGATTCTTGATCTCCTCGGCACTGGTCGCAATAACCTCAAAACCGATGAACGAGACGTAGACTGTCCCAATCGTCGCTGCAACCGCTGGCCACCCATTAGGGTTGAATTCGCCGAGAGTCGGTCCACTGAAGATGCCAAGAGCGAGGAAGGCGAGAATGAGTCCGACGAGCGACAGGACAATGACGTTCTGAAGCGAGCCAGTCTCCTTGACGCCGTAGTAGTTGATCCCTGTCAGAATCGCTGCCATCACGAGTGCCGCGACGGTAATTCCGATTTGTCCCCAGCCAGCGAGGAATCCGATGTACTCTCCGAGCCCTGGGAGGAGATACTGGCCGAAGCCAATCATGTAGAACGCCGAAGCGAACGTCAATCCAGCCCACATCCCCCAGCCAACGATACTCCCGAAGAACGGTCCGAGCGCTCGATTGACGTAGTAGTAACTGCCGCCCGCCTTCGGCATTCCGGTCGCCAATTCCGAAAGGGAGAGGGCCGCTAAAAACGACACCAAACCCCCACCGAAGAACGAGATCATACTGGCGGGACCGGCCTGCTCGGCAGCGATGCTCGGGAGGACAAAAATCCCTGCTCCGATCATCGTCCCGAGACCGATCGTGTAGGCCTCGAGGAAGCCAAGATCACGGGCGAGTTCTTGCTCGGTCTCACTCATGCGAAACCACCTGTGTCATGCGCGTCGCTACATGTATGCATATTCAAATCAAGTCTCCCATCATTCGTTTTCGATCTCTTCTGGAAGCGCAATAACCGGCCGATCTGCGTCTGTGACGAGTTTGAGTGCCTTGTCACCGGACAAGAACTGGACGAGACGATTCCCACCGCGAGGACGAAACGCAATAGCGCTGGCATCCACATCCGCTGCGGCGTCGAGGATCGCAGCAACGACGTCTCTACGGTATGCAGTTTCGGTGTCGATCTCTGGGATGAATCCACGAAACGCACCGAATGCCTCTGAAGCTCGTTGTTCAGCCTGTTCGAGAGGGAGCCTGTCGGGAACTCCTTCTCCTTTCTCGATTACGTGGACAACGGTTACGCGGCCGTATTCATAGTCATCGAGTATCCGTGCTGTTTCACGTGCATCCTCTTCGTCTACAACCGGGACGAGAAGATGCTTTGTAAATGACTCTGGCATGTCTTACTCCTCCGTCCATTCGTATTCGGTTAAGAGGCTAAATCGCAAGCCGACGGCTACCTGAACTCGTAGAGCGAAGGGGAGGTTGTATGAGACTCTCCCCGGATGCAATTACATCGCTGCTGACTTCGCT
>NZ_JBPEHH010000155.1:0-7098 GCF_054177595.1 Haladaptatus ordinarius
AAGGTTCCGAGGCGTCTCAAAACACCACTTACAGGGCTATCTAAACTTCTTGGGCTGGATCCTCAACACCGACGACTGGTTCGAGCAGATCCTAAGTACTGACTTCTACAGATGAGCGTAATTAGTATACAAACACACGGGGCTCGGTTTTCGAAGAGAAAGTGATACCTCGATGTCTCGTTCTCGATCAGTGCAGAGTTCGTTGTTCCTATTTCTGGCTACAGTCGATGCAACGCCGACTCTCACGAAAACGTTGCCGAGGACTTCAAGACGGCGTCGAACACCTTACGCTCTGCTGCTCGAAGGTGCTGGTGGAACGTCGGTGACGAGATATCGAGTGACTCGGCAATGTCCTTACCGGAAGTCGGACGAGGCCATTCGAAGAATCCAGAGTTGTAGGCTGCGTTGAGCGATGTCCACTGTCGGTCGGTGAGGTTTTCCTCGAGTAACCGTTCCAATTGAACGATCGGGTCATCGGTAGATGAAACCTGCCGCTGAGCAAGCAGCTCTGCGGGTGGATATTCCTCTTGGACAGTGTTGATCATCGCACGGACATCCATGCTTGGTGCGAGGTGGATTCGCATGTGGAAGTCACCATCCTCGATCACGGCTTTTTCAACAGAGCCGCCTTGCGAAGCCACCGTTGAGAGCACAGGTGGTTCGGATAGTTGGAGTTCGAATCGCAACACGTCTTTTTCAACATCGATCACCGTCATCGAATCCCAGTGAGGGAGCTGATCGACCAAGGCATCGAGCGCATCGCGGGCGCCGGTTGTCACGGTGCCGTATACAAGGTAGGTGCTGTCGGTGGCTGGAACAGTCTGGTCGAGAGTAATTCGACCATCGGTTGTTTCGTCGATTCCAAGGGTTTCGAAGAGGTCTAATAGGTGGAACTCGAGTTCGACGACTTCATCACTCATCAGTGCCTGCTTGCGCTCGACAGCGGCAATTGCATGCCCGGTGATTTCGCCGAGCTGCCCGATTACCTCACACTTCTCATCGGTGAATGCGTCGGGTCGGTCGGAGTAGAGGTTGAGAACACCATACAGTGTCTCCTCATGTACGATCGGAATTGCCGCAGAGGAGTGAAATCCATACTGTTGGGCGGAATCTCGCCAGTGTTCGCATCTAGAATCGGTATAAATGTCCTGCGTAGTCTGTATCTCGCGTTGTAAGATGGCCCTGCCTGTGGGCCCGTTGCTACGCTCATCGTCTGGGTCGACAGAAATCGTGATGTCGTCGAGATATCCTTCGACGCCCGATTCTGTCCGAAGATTCACTGTCTGCGTATAAGTATCGACATCGCCAATCCAGGCAGCTTGGTAGGTGTCTGTGTCCGCGAGTCGGTCACAGACGGTCGTTTCGATCTCTTTCCGGGTCGATTGGTCGATAACAGCTTCGGTAATGTCGTGGAATACGTCATTGAGACCATTGAGTGCAGAGAGATGCTCCTGCTGGCGTTTTAGTCTCCGCTCGCGTTCGATTCGGTCGGTGATATTTTGAGACATTGCCATTCCTGCGAATACTGTTCCCTGGTCGTCATAGATAGGGAAGGCTTGGATGCGGCGAATTTGACTGTCGAAATCGACTTCGAAATCGCTCGTCTCACTGTCGAAGACTGCTCTGTACCTTGGTTCAACATCTTCACGGAGTTCTTCGGGGAGACGTTCAGATATCTTTTCTCCTTGGAGGTCGTTAGCTGAGATGTCGAGCCCGTCAAAAACTTCACCACCTACTGTCATGTATCGCAAATCCTCGTCGAACAGCACGACTGCTCCGTTCGGGAAATGCTCTACGAGCGTCTGATAGCGACGCTTCAGTTTCTCGAGTCGCTGTTCACGTTTCACGCGGTTAGTAACGTTACGGACGACCCCGATACGACCTATGACCCCATTCTCGAGTTCGAACCGACTGAACCGACTTTCAACCGTAAGCGTAGAACCACTTTCCGTGTGGATTTCTTCTTCGAGTTTTGCGACAGTGGATCCACTCGACTCTAGCTCAGCCAGTTTTGTCTCCTCGATGTTAAAGAAGTCATCGCCAAAGATTGTTTGCACATGGGCGCCAATGAGTTCGTCACGCTCATAGCCTGTCATCGACGTAAGACCGTTGTTTACCATCGAGAACCGGTAGTCGCTATCGAGAACGTAGATCCCATCGTCAACGGCTTCAACGATGCGCTTATATTGTTCAAGTCGTGCCTTCTGTTCCTTGCGATCAGTCACGTCCTGGAAATAGACTGAGATACCTGTTTCAGCGGGATAAATCTGGGCTTCAAACCAGGTTTCCAGTGGTTCGTAGAATATCTCCTGGGACTTCGGTTCCTGATTCTCGAAGACGTCCGTGATTGCCGCCTTGGCTGTTGAGTTACATTCGAATGCATCCCAGATGTGTTTGCCCACGAGTTCCGTCGGTTGGTGTCCTAGGAGGTCGCTTGCACAGTTATTGACATACGTGAACCGGTGGTCTTCATCGAGCGCAAAGAACCCGTCGTCCATGCGCTCGTACACATCCTCGAGATCTTTCTTCCTGAGTTCTTGCTCGGTTATCTTCTGTCCTGTGATATCTGTGATGACTCCTTCGAGTATCGAGGAGCCGGATGTGTCAGTGACGCTGCGACCGCGCTCCCAAATCCAACGAGTTTCGCCATCCGCGGTCAGAATGCGATACTGAATAGTAAACTGTCCGTTTCGATTGAGTCCAGCTTGAATGGTCTCCCGGATCTGACTGCGGTCGTCAGGGTGCATAATCTCATCCCTCCAGCTGACCGTGCCGGACTCGATGGCCTCGGCGTCGTATCCGGTCAGCTCAACACAAGCGTCACTAACGAACTCCATAGGCCATGTGGGCTCGTTCCGACACCGATAGACTATCCCAGGTAAATTGCTGACAAGGCTCGAGTACCGCTGCTTGCTCTCTTCGAGCGACTGCTCGGTCTGCTTCTGGTCGGTGACGTCGTAGTAGAGTTCGACTCGACCACCGGCGTATGCACCGGCATCGATGGGTTTGCTGCGATGTTCGAGCCACCGCTCTTCGCGCCCATCACTTGGTGTTACATGACATTCGAACTGTTCTGTGTACGTGTTGTCGTCGTAGGTCGCAAGTACCGTTTCCACAAACAAGTCTGACTCAGAGATAGTTGACGCGATATATTCGTTTAGGAGACTGCGCTTGTCCTGGCCGACAATTCGTTCACAGTCCAGTCCGAAGTACCGTCTGGTCGTATCGTTGGTCCATGCTACCTGAAAGTCCTCGTTAAGAACGAACACTCCGACATCGACCTCGTCGAGCACATCGCCGACGAGCGACTCGGCGGCCGGCCCGTCTGAAGTATCTTGGTCGGCGTTAGTCGGCGGCCGCCACCAGACGCGTGCGCTGGCGCCGACTTTCTTCGTTTCAAGTTTTTCATGTTCGACGAGGCGCTTCAGTCGAGTGTAGGTACTTCGCTGTCCGAGGTCGAGGTGGTCTGCGACCTCAATCGTTGTCCAGGGTGTCGCTTCTTCGTCAAAGAGTACAAGAGTTTCTCGAAGTGCATCTGTTAACGACTCTGCTGACATTAGTTACCTAGTATCGGTGCATGGTCATTAACCCTCTGCCGGAAGAGTTGCTAATGCTAGTCGTCACCTTGGTTACTGAAAATACCTACATTCAGAATATCGTAAGTAGCATCGTTTGTTTCACTGACTCCAAAGTGATCTATCGGGAAAAACCTAATAAATTTGGATGTACTCTTTTGCCGCGACGATACTTTCAGCAAAACACGCTCGCAGTCGGCGAAGATGGAGTGAGAAATATGAGCAAAATATCAAATAAACAAACAGGAGAAGGCGAGGGCATAGCCACTATACAGGAGGCATCACTGGACACTTTCCTGAAAATATTAGCGGATACAGATCGTCGACAGTTACTGGTCGCTCTCCTCGAATATGACTCCCTGGATGAAGGCTATTCTCAGATTCCCGCTGAAGTGACTAATAGTGACGAGCGAGAAAGCCAACTCTCGCTCCAAATGACCCACATACACCTCCCAAAGCTCGACGATGCGGACATCATCGAATGGAATCGAGACGCCTACGCAGTGCGAAAGGGACCTCGCTTCGACGAGATCCGTCCACTGGTACAGATGGTCCAGGAACAAGTAGATGAACACTCGGAGACCCCGTCCTAAAAGGAATAGATGAATCGACGTCGTCAAGTTCTGACCGGTGTCGACGATGATCGATCCTTCGAATGAAGGATATTTTGGATGATGCCATCGATGTCGGGAGCAGGCACCTCCTCAGGTTCGTCGGATGGGTAGTGTGGGACTGGCATGGACTTTCACCCAAAGCTGTAATACATCATCAATCACAATAATTGTTTCCCATGATTGTGTAGATTTTGACAAGATAGTCGACGTGACAACACAAAGTATGAATAACATTGATTGGTCAGGAAGGCAAAAATAATGGAGTGAAAGCTACGTGATGGCCCAACAAGCGTCTATCGTTCAGCAATGGGCGTGAGCGTCAAGTACCATGCTTGAAATTGTGAGAAGGCCAGTACTTTGTTCGGCAGTGCTTTGCGGCCAGTTTTAACGCACTCCCAGCAGGGGAAGCCACCGAGGCCGTCACAATCACACTCTTCCGGTGTTTCATCAGTCGCTTTAGCGTCGTTGGTGTCGTCAGTATCGTCGTCTTCGTCCTCCGACGGGAAAGCGTGGAGCGTGCCGTCGTCGATGGCGTTCTCGACGGCGGCCATGTGTTTGCAGTAGGCAGTGCGGTGGACGTGGTGCAGGCACGTACAGGCTATCAGGTGGAGCGACTCTTCTAACGAGACGGCCCCTTTGAATTGGACGGTCGGTTACGGTTTCTGGGCCGAATCGAACCGTCGTACGAGAACGCTGATCCACCAGAGTTTCAGCCCACTGGCCACCACTGTGGCCACGGCGGCACTAGTTGGCTGGTGTCTCCACGCGGCGACGAACGCGTAGAGGAAAGCGATCGCGCTGACCGTGTTGCAGATATTGGGGTAGGTGACTCCCATGGTCCCTCTCCCCTCCTCGCGTACCCACCAGCGTTCGGCGAGGACGCCCCGAGTCATCCACGCATAGTCGGTTTCCGGCGGCGGGAAGAGAAACGGGTTGATGGCGGCCCAAAGGAGTCCTGCGAGGAGGAGTCGCCAGTCTCGCCGATAGACGGCGTAGACGAGGACAGCCCCGGTCGGGACTCGGGTCCACCCGCTCTTCGGGTTTGCATGCCGCGACCAGAGGACTTCCTCAGTCCTGTCGAGCATGTCTTGCATACCGATTTATCTAATTTGCAGGCGCTAAAACCTCACCCTTTAGGGCGGGAATACAGCGCCGTCATCGTCTCAATTGCACGTGAGACTGTTATTCTGCATACTTTTGCCCGTCGTCGGTGCTCGCATCCGCCCTTTCCCGAGACCCTTCGTGTCGCCGGGATACGAGGTAGATGGCTCCGGCGAGACCAATCGCCAAGGAAAGGGCAACACCGCGACGCCCGAAAATATCTCGAATAGCGCTCTGGACCGTCCCGCCATGGTGAGACGGAGGCCGTTCGATCTCGACGAACTCCCCAAACGACGTCGCGAAGTGTTCGACATCGTCCCAGTCCGTGTACTCGTAATCACGCGACGTGTCAGTACCGAGGCCAAATGCTAGCGCGGCCAATTTGAAGAGCCAGCGTATCTTGATATCGTACTGCGTGTACTTGAGGGCGCCTGCGAACAGGCCTACTCGATCCGGATGCCAGCCGGTCGTCCCCTTGAGTTTCTCGACGTAGTCCGCTGCCCCTTCCCGGGCCCACTCCGACGAGAAAGCGGACGCCAGCGATAGCTGGAAGAACCCCGATGGCCGGTCAGCCAGTGTTTGGCCGTAGCGCTCGACGAAATCCAGTACCGCCGGTTGGTGCTTACGGTTGTTAACCGAGGCACCGATTAACACCCCGTCGAACTCACTCACGGCGATGTCAAAACCTTCTGACACGTGGATAGTCGTCACGTCGAATCCCTGCCCCTCGAGGACTGCGTCAATGTATTCGGCCACTTTCTTCGTCTGGCCCTCGCTTGTTCCGTACGCGATGAGAATAGAAGTCATGGTGTGTTATGTACGTCACGAGACCCAAAATAGGTTTCATGACTTTTTCCTGTAGAGCGAGCCCACTACGTCTCGGACCGATTAGTGAATAGACGGCTATGATGACAGACGATAGAGAGCGAGACACGTGGTCAATTTGCAGAGGAAATGGCTGACAACGATATTCTCGTGGCGATACGCGAGTCAGAGTTTCCGGCGGTGACCGCCCGGTGGGTAGCGGATATACTTGTGATCGAGCGGCCGCGCATCGACGGCTTGGGGATTTGCATGAGGATGGGGAGGTAGAGGGGGAGCTGAGTCCACGTTTGGTTATCTGGTGGATTCCAGAGGGAGAGTAAGTTTTGCAACCGTAATTCGAACCAGTACTATTCGAATGGGTTCTTTGGCGAAGGTAAGTAGAATCAAATCAGAGGAAACCGACCTCTTTCAAGCTGCTATGCTTACATGCTCACCTGATCGAGTTGTTCTGTGAGAAGACGGTTTACAGTCTGTGGCTGCGGGATATCTTTGAGAGTGAGATCAATTGTACTACTGCCAGAAGTATAGATCGTCACATCACCGTGAGCAAATAACTTGTCAAGAAACGATTGAGAGTAAGTCGTATTTTGGATCCGATCGAGGCGTATTTGCACCACATCTGTCGATATAAGACCACTTTTCTTATACACCTCTTCGGTTGTCAACACGTACCATTGACTTCGCCAGCGGAGGTACGTAATTCCAAGGGAAATTACTCCTCCGATGCTAAGAATTGGACCAATCCACCAGAAAATGGAGGAACGTGAAATCCACGCCATCAATCCGAGTCCACCGACGACAAGCACGAGCCCGAGGAAAATCGATGGTGCACTAAGATAGAGACTGGGATGGCCTTTCCATAGTATGAGGGCGCAGTAAAAAGGGGCACGATTTGACGACTCATAGGCCACAAGTGAGCATTGAGTAGCTTATTAAAATTATTTACAATAGCTATACATTGCTTCAACCCTATTAGTTGCTAT
>NZ_JBPEHH010000156.1:0-7014 GCF_054177595.1 Haladaptatus ordinarius
CAGCTCATCCTCGAAGAGTTGGCCCAGTCGTTGGGGTATCCACCGCCGAACTTGTCGGAGTTGCTGTTTCGTGACGCCCGCCAACCAGAGAAATCACGCCTCTTACTCAGCGAACGAGTAGCTGAAGCCTTCATGAGGCGATCCAGTGCTTAACCGAACACCAATGCACCGCCAGCGAACCGCAGACGCCCAGCGCACGCTGACCGCATCTCAGTCGACTGCCTGTGAGTACGACCGCACCGCTACCCGGGACACACACCATGAGTAATCGCCGTCCGAACCAAGATATCCGAGACGAGATCGCAGAAACCATCATTGTTGGCCTGCTCAAATTCGCGTTCCCACCCACGATTCTCGATAAAGATGCGCCACTTCATCGGCGCTTCTGGCGCTGGAAAGGCGTCTACCTTGGCTATCTCGTGCTCGGGCTGTTTGCGTTCCGGCAGCCGATTCTCACAGGTCACTATCTCTACGCAGGGATTGCGCTCGTTCTGCATATGGCGATCCCAGTGATGGGTCTATTCGTCTACCTCACCGGCACGGTTCCTGGCTTTGATCTGCCGCTGCTGACTGATGCACAGGGAGTGGTTGGCCTTGGTGGCGCAGTGCTCCTCCTCTGGGGAGGTACTGCATTCGTGCGCAAACGGAACGGCGTGACACTTTTACGCTTCCCTGAGGGTGGCGACCCGGCGGATTCCACTTCCGCTTATTGTCCTAAGCGGAAGTGGCGAAAAACGGGGTTTCACAGACGATTGTAGCACTAATTCACGTCTTCTTTATATACAAACACAGGAAAACGGCTGTATATCAGATAGTTGAGTATGATTTTGACGATGGTTGTGTCAGTTATTCAGAGAGGAGTCACCCTAACGACAGCCGCACAGTCGCGTCAAAGTCCACTGCACTTTCTGGAGTCGTCTCGAAAGCACCACTGTTCTCCCAGATAAGAATGTGTTTTCCGAAAGGTACCGTACCAGAAGCATTCCCTGACTTCACACCCGACTTGCTGACGCCCTGGAAGTACGAGATCTCACCACCGTCACGGAATGCATCCATCTCTTTCTGCTCTAATACCCAGATATCGATCGGTGAACTTGCGTCCAGCGTCCAGTCGAGTTTGAAGTTCAACTTCCCGCCAAGACTCATAGCACCAAATTCACCCTTCTCCAAGTGGCCAGACGCTTTGTACACGATCTCAGAATTACTCGATTTGTCTTTCTTGACCGTGACTGCATCCTCAGGTGCCTGTGTCAATGATGTGGATGCTGACTCAGCTAGACAACCAGATAGTGCTATACTACCCGTTACTGCTACCGAACCGATAAATTTACGTCGGTTCATATAATTATAAATTTGTTTAAAAGGCAATGAGTTTTGTATTATGAATCTATAGTGTTAAAGTGTATCACCAGCCATTATTTGAGAGGTTCCAGTCGAAACAAGTCGCACACACGTCTGACGCCCATCACCGTGAAACCTGTCACTTCCGACTGTTGTTGGTTATATTTTGCTTCTAAGCACTGATTACTCTACTTAATCATGTGCATAATAATACACGGGGCATGTCTTGCAGTAAACGGCGGGCGTCACAATTGAGGAGGGAAAGAGGGAGCGCATGTCTCAGACATCCACGCTTGACGCTCGCTTACACTGCCACCGCTTGTGCAGCCCCCTGTAAAGCAGTCAGGGAGTAAGGGAAAGGGAAGGAGGGGGGGGAACGCGTTGACCGAGGACCAGTATTGGCTGATGTAGACTCGTCAAATATACCTTTCGTTTTACGTGTAAGCCTCTTACGTGTAAGCTGTTGACACAAATTTAACGCGTAGTATTGGGTATACAATACTAACGTTGATCTGCACCATCATACCCCGTGAGCCACCACTTCATTCGCTTCCACGCAGGTGCTGTTGCTCGTTCCTCACGTCGCTCTGCTAACGATCTTTCCTCCTCGACGTACTTTACCAATTCACGTTTCTCCTCTTGCTGAGCGAGTATCTGACGCTTTTCACGGCGAAGTCGTTCACACTCGGTTTGCAATTCATCAAGTTCACTCTGTAAGTCATCGACCTTTTCCTCATATTCGTCTATACTCGATTCATATTCGGATAGTAAGTCGTCTATGTTCTCTCCATACTCGTCACGTAGGGTATCGTATTCAAAACCCAGTGAGAGCACATCACGAATCACATCAGACTTACTCATATTGTGTTCAGACGAACGTTGCTCAAACTCGGATACCATTTCATCTGGGATACGAGCGGTGACTTGTTGCATACATCCGTGTTCACAGTACATTACAATCAAAATGCGTCAGACGTGTGGCGCACAAACGTAATAATATATATGACCGTAAAATAATATTAAAATATGCCAATTGACGTGACTGAAGCAGAGTGGGAAGACGCAAAGAGAAAACAAAGTGCTGCTGAGATAATACTCGAGTTTCTCCGTGAGAACAGTGGTATGGCATACACAGCTGAAGAGATATTACACGAGTTTGACGACAGAGACGTTGAGGAAATAGAGACTTTAGAAGAAATGTCTAAGCGGATGGAAACCGACCCAGACTGGAACACAGGAGACAATTTTATAATAGTAGCACGACATCTGCATCAATCTGAGATACAGCAGTACCTCGAAAAACTCGTTGATCAAGAAAAGGTAGAAAACCGTGTCGTAGACGTAGAGAAACCACCATATTACACGATTAGTGAGTAACGAAGCACGTACAAGAGGTAGGCGACTTCGAATAGTAGATGTCCGTAATGTCGACTAAGTCGTCCGCTGTGTAGACGTAGCGGCGTGGGCGAATACAGTGACGCGTGGAGAGCGGTATCTCGGTCGTTTTCGTGATTCGAGAGTATTTTATCATCTAAGCGGAAGTGCAATGCCCCCGGAGGTGCGCATCGAATTATGCGCGAACGTTACTTGACGAAAACCCAGCCGTCAGTCCTGTTCCTCTGCAGCGCAGAATCCTCCATTGAGGCTTCGAACTCACTTCTCCGATTACTGGTTCCAGAAAGCTTATTCCAGACGTGTAGAAGTCAGCAGGTATGGGAAAACCAGTCGCTATGGCTATCAGAACGGTGCTGGCAGGTGTTGGCTTGCTCTTCGTGTTGGCGGTCCTGTTTGGGGGTGACATAGACGAAGATGCCGGCGTATTATCGATTCCTGAACAATAAGCTGGTCCTTTACCCATATGAATTCCGTAGAAAAACATAGATTCGAAAATTTGGACGTCTCGATCGCAAGTGAGTTAGTATAGCATACTAACATAGAAGATGGCCGCTGGATTCATGAGGGATGAGCACACACCCCACGCTGTGGGGAGTTCGTCAGACTCGACGGTCTTGACCACCTGCTCATACTACCTAACTCCCCACGGATTAGCATAATATACTAACCTCAGCAATCGCCAACGAGAGCTGACGCTCGAAGTGTCCGTGCAGGTATCGCTACTGAAGTGAAAAGTCATGCTTCCCCACTGAGGCACTGACGTGCAGAAAAAGATATGAATAGTCGGAATTGACACCTCACCAATTCACTAACACCGGCCCCACAGCTGCCTCACGAACCACCATTCTCTACAGAACTGAAGAAATTAGCGGATGAAAAAGATACATTAGCCATCCGCACGAAGAACGAAAAGCCTATTGGCTGGATTATCATTACTCAAAAATGGTCCTCGATCAACGCGCTCCCTCCTCCTTCCCTTTCCCATACTCCCTGACTGCTTTACAGAGGGGTGCACAAGCGGTGGCAGTGTAAGCGAGCGTCAAGTGCAGATGTCGGAGACACGCGCTCCTTCCTTCCTTCCCTCCTCAATTGTGACGCTCGCTGTTTACGCCAATACATGCACCGTATATTATTATGCACCAAATTAAGTACAGTAACCGGTGCTTGAAAGCAAAGTAATCGATGCTTGGAAGCAAAATATAACCAACAGTCGGAATTGACACCTCGCCAATTCACTGACACCGTCGTCAGAGATCAATTACGAACCACCGTCCCCTCTACAACCGCAAAACAACCGCAAAACAAGATCAACCCATAGCTAATCGATAGTTGTTTGCGTTGGTTCGTGTTGTGGTGTTTTGTTTCGTGTTAGATTGGTAACCTTCTCAGGCGGGGTATTCTGACGGTGTCTCTCTCACGCCACTGACGACGATGTCACTCCCGTGTTCGTTGCTTGGTGCGACGCGAACGCGGAGTGTTGCTTGAGCATCCACCCGTGTTTGTCGTGCTGGAAGAACGTTATCCGTCCCTTCGAGAGCTGCATGACTCGCCGGCAAGCACGATACACCTGTTTCCACGCTAGATGCTCGTCGGTAGCAGTCGAGAGTAACGATTTGAGGCTATCACTTGTCTTGAGGAGGTTTCCCTGTGGTGTGTTCGTCGACCACTCCTTCCAGTGCTCGAACAGCGCCACTGCGCGCCGGTCACTTGCAGTTACGTGCTCGTCGAGAGCATCCTCACCGAGTACCGATAGGCGCTCAATAGGCGTGTAGTCCTCTCCAACCGTGTCGTGCAGGGTGGTTTCTCCACCGTCGCCCTGGGGGTTGCACCCCTCAAGAGTGTCCTCTAGACCGTCAAGCCGGTCAATCACACTCTCGCCCTGGAGGTGGGGGTGGCTGAAGTCGTACTCACCCGTGACCGTGTCCTCTAACTCCCACACGGTGCTTTGGGTGAGTTCGTGCGAGGATTCGAGGTCGTCGACACGCCCTTCAAGCCGGTCGATTCGTTCGTCCTTGGCTTCGAGTTTTGCTTCGAACTCTTTCCGCTGTTCTTCGAGTAGTTCTTCGACCTGTTCTAGCGTGACGTATTCGCTGTTGTCGCTCATTCTCGTGTTCGCGTGTCTGCCCCGAATTGTGAACGGCAGCGAACGGGTGGGAACGCCGACACGACCGGTCACCATGAGTGACAACCCCATGGATAGTTCCGTAGCTGGTTTTACGGAACATTTATTTGCCGACCGCGTGTAGGAGAGGATGTTCTAGGGGTCCTCCCCTTCCGAAGTTATTTGCCTACCAGTTTCATCTCAATCGACTCATTTAATTTTAACGCTCGTCCTCACAGACGACGTCCCGAAGTTCGTCGAGAAGGTCCGGATCGTGTTCTTTGAGGTGTTCGATGTCTTCGCTGAGTGGTCCGTCGAGCCGTGCGCGCACCCGTGAGCGCGTTTCGTATTCGCGCTGCTTTTCGTGTTCACCAGCGAGGCATTCGCGTTCGTATTCAGTCAGTATCCCACGGCCAGTCGACAATTCATGCCCTCGCTGATACAGACCACTGACGCCGTCGTCAGAGACCAATCTTGAACCACCGTCCCCTTTAGAGTAGACGGAGGAGGAAATTACACCCGTCACGTAATCACGAGAGAACTGAACATGGCTGACTCGTCTGCTTCTTTCTTACTACTACTGAAACAAAAGGTCTTTCTCCAGTGTCTCCACTAGTGGAGTGGTGCGTCAGTTCCAACGTGTATCAGGTTGGAACGTCCCCGCGTTGTTTTCTGCCTATGCTATCGTGATATCTTCCGTCTGATTACACCGCTGCAGACGCCTGCGTGGCTCCATTACCGGACGAGTGTAATTCGACCATGTCCCGCCAGTTATTCTTGTGCTCGACCACGAGACATTCTTCCGGGCTGTAGGACGTTCGGCCGAGCTGCTTCGCGTAGGCCTTCTCGACCACGACCATCTTGCTCCCGCGATGGTCAACAATATCTACGTGCTTCTTCCCGAGGTCACTCAAAAAGTCACGCACGCGCTTGACGTCGTTGTCGTTTGGCCGCTCGCCTTTGATCTTCGTGAGTTCACTGCGGAGCGTGCTATTGTCGATGACGAATCCCGCTTCAGCGCTTTTGGCGATGGCGGGGATGTTCATCGCAATCGTTCGCGCGCGCACCTGGTTGGATGAGAGATTTTGTATTGCCTCGTGCTCAGTGAGTCCGGTCACTTGCTCAAGCGGGCTCTCGGCGAGAAGCGTGTTGTGCACGGTAGTCTTGGTGCCGTCTCCCCCTGGGTTCACGTCTTCAACGGTGGCCTCTATCTCGTCAATTTGCTCGACGATGCTCCGCTCTTTGAAGCGTGGGTTTGCGGAGTCGTACTCTCCCATCACAATGTCCTCTAACTCCCACAGTGAGCTTTGTGTGATTTCATGGGATGATTCGAGGGTGTCGACTTGCTCGGCGAGCTGTTCGCCCGCTGCTTCGATCTCGGTGACGACAGCCGGCGGTGCATCCGTGTACTCGGTGAAGGCGTTCGTCACGCTCTCTGTAAACTGTGCTACTGCTGTGCTGACTGCGTTCTCGCTCATTCGTGTGGTTTTGTGCTTTCCCGTTGGAGCGGCAGCGAACGGGATGGGAGCGCTGTCACGAGCGAGTGATAGTTTCGCCACTAACGAGGGGCAAACTATTTTACGCTCGCGACAGAAAGGACAGGTGTCCAATCGGCCCTTTCTGCCGTGGTCAAACGACTCGTTACATAGCCGTGGGTTTCGCGTGGCCTTTATTTAAAGCCTGTTACTGTTTGAGTGAGAAGCGTCTGACGCACGGCTGACGGTCCTCAGTCATTCTCTTTGCAGACAACGTCTCGGAGTTCACCGAGGAGCTTAGGGTGATGTTCTGCTAGCGCATCGACATCCTGTTCAAGTACTTCGAGGCGGTCACGAACTCGGGCAATTGCTTGGTACCGCTTTGAATCGCTTACATCCTCTTCTCGCGTGATGTACTTTCGCTCCGTTTCTGTCATGAGCGCACGAGTGCGAGCCATTCGTCCCGGGATTCGGGCCGCCATTGCATATTTGGATACCATTTGCAAATACGTAAACTTTGCGAATGTAGAAACATTTGCTAATATGCAAATAATTAAAGAAGTAGACGGCATAGTCGTGGACGGGCCGTGTTTAATCGCCTGAAGGGAGTGGAATCTCCTGTTCTGCGGCCTTCTTGATGTTGTAGACGGCACACATCAGTGCAAGTTCACGAAATTCTCGGTACCAGGTACGCGCTCGCAG
>NZ_JBPEHH010000157.1:0-6961 GCF_054177595.1 Haladaptatus ordinarius
GCCGTAAGAACAGTGTCTGGATGGTAGAGAAATCTCATAATCACCCATCCAGACGCTTCCTGAGAATCTAACCCCGTCAGTCGTGACTATCCACTGACTCGATGGGAAGTACCGAATGTACAGTGAATCGAAGACGTGGCTTGACGGCGCTGGTGCACTGCTTGTGGCGATTGTGTATACTGTTGCGACGGGACTGCCCGGTCTCATTGCTGGTGGCATGCTCATTCTCATGTGGTATCTGCTGCCGACATTGTACACGTTCGCCTTTGGCCAACTCCTCGTTGCCGCTCTATTTGCAGACGGCGTTGCCCTCCGGTATCTTATTCCGTTGGAACCTGGTCTCATCAGCGTGCTTGTCGGGCCCTTGCTCACACTCGAGCGTCCATACTGGCGTCTGAGAATGACGGTCGGTGTTGCCATTCTACTCGGCATTGGTATCGTCTATATCTACCAATGGCTCGGGGAATACTGGCAGGCCATCGGCATTCTCACAGTTGTGTTTGCGCTTGCCGCTTACGGAATGCATCGCTATGAACGCGTCGCGCTCGGACTAGTTGAGGACAGTGCATGAATAATAACCCCGTGACATCGACAGAGAAACGAGATTCTGACCACCACGGAGACGACCAGGCGGACACTGACGCCGCTTCGGCCGATGAGCTAGCAGCGCAACTCGAACTCCTCACAGAAGAGAACCAGCGATTGCGAACAGAGTATCGCCGTGCCAAACAAACAAGTTATCGACGCACTGCGCTCGGAATGGCAGGGGTCGGTATATTGGCTGGCCTTGGTGGTCTCCTGTTCCCATCGTCGCAGGCCATCCTGTTTGCACTTGCTGGCACTGGGTTGTTCGCTGCCGTCCTCACCTATTATCTCACGCCAGAGCAATTTGTTTCTGCGTCAGTTGGGGAACGGACGTACGCTGCGTTCGCCACGACCGGCCGAGAACTCATCGACGGTCTCGGCTTGACGGACACGACAGTGTACGTCCCTACAGCCGACTCGACGGTCAATGGCGACGGGAGTGTTCGATTATTCGTGCCGCAACATCGGGAGTATGAACTGCCTGATGTAAGTGAATTGTCGACGCTGTTTATCGTTTCAGATACGGAACAAAAGAGAGGTATCGCAGTCTCACCGACGGGTGGAGGTCTCTACCAGGAGTTCGAGTCGATGGTTACTGACACGGCCGACCAGCTACCTGAGTTAGCCGATCAACTCGCTGATGCGCTTGTCGAAGGATTTGAACTCGTTGAGAGTGCAACACCGGAGGTGGATACTGAGGAAAGTAGTGTCACAATTGCCGTCAGTGGCAGTCGATTCGGTGCCGTCGACCGGTTCGACCATCCGGTCGCATCATTCGTTGCAGTTGGGCTTGCACAGGGTACGACGCGCCCCGTGACGCTGAAAATCCTCGCGAGTGATGATGACCGCACTGACTACTTGATACACTGCTCGTTCGCTGACAACCAGTGACACTGACGGAGTACAGCGTCTCTACGTAGAACCATCGACCAATTGATAGAATCTCTCTAAATAAAGCAGGAGTGTGACGGCATGATCTTGAAGTAGTTTACGTTGGCTACCGAAGACCCATGGATCGACTTCACTCTTTACGCGGATAAAATCAACTTAACGCGAGGGGTTTGTCGGTAGTCATTGGCTGATGGTGTTTACCACCAGAACCGCATTCCACAGGTGGCCAATACTCTTGCCATCAGCGACGCCACAACGGAGTGAACCACGAGCGTTCAAATGGGGTACAAATGGGGGCTCTGTACGCAGTGGTCACGGCGTGACCGCCTGACAGTCATCATCATCGCAGTAGCCACTGCGTTTCTGGTCGGGACGACACTATTCTTGGTCGCGGCAAATACCCAGACGACATCGATCGCAGCTGGGTACACGCATTCAATGTCTGTCGTCCACTATGACACATATTCTGACGCACAAGCGTCGGCATCGAACGAGGATATCGTTCTTCCAATTGCCACCACGAACCACTCCGGTCGAACTCGACATATCGTCGGTGTCCCTGCTGATACACCGACCGTTCTCGAGAACCTGTCCGTCTCGTGGAGAACGGCACGTATTCCACCACCACCAGCGAACGCGACTGTCAAAGGACCAGTCGATGAACGCACCCAACAGCAATTTTCGGGGGTAGATGCGACGCGTTCGTTGTCTGTTACTCCGTACGCTACGAATGATTCGATCTTTCCCCAGACATGGTATGTAAGCGACCCATCGACGGTTCGTTCGGTAGGAGTGACCGGTGCGTACGTTATCGACACGACACCGGAACGGGCGACTGGGCAGGGACAAATAGCAGCGATAGGCACTGGCACTGCAAGTCCCTCACTCTACCGCTACTTCGCAGCCGGGATGCGGGACGTGTTGGAAATTCTTGGACTTGTGACAATCTGTGGTGGGGCACTCATTCTCGTCGTGGTGTACAACGTCACCCGGATGAGTGTTCGCGATCGGTTGCAGGCAATCGAGGTGATTCGCGCGACCGGTGGGACACCCCGTCAATTGCTGCTGATATTCGGTGTCCGCGCTGGGTTACTCACGTTGACTGGAATCATACTCGGTTATGCACTGGGAGTGATCATCACGAGAGCAATTGTCACCATCGCAATCGCTGTTGGTCTCCACATCACTCTTGACCCAGCGGTCACACCGGCTGTAGCGCGCATCATCCTTCCCAGTCTTGTTATCCTCCTCTTCGTCGGAATCGGTGCGGGTGTCCTTGCTGTTCGACCGGCAACGACCACAGCACCTTGCAGACTTCAGCAGACATTCGATACAGAATCGAGATTATCGACAGCCTCCTACCGTCATTCTCGTCTTCAAGCCTTCGCCGATACGACCCTGCTCAGGTGGCGCGCGTTCGTCCCTGCAACGACGATTCTCTCTATCTTCGTACTCATCATCGTTGTCGTGGGAGCGCTTGTGGGAACGCTCGCGCCAATCGCCACGACGTCAGGTGGAACGATTACCGAACCTGGTGCCGCCTATCCCATGGCGAGTCGAATCGACGCTGGATACGCGGATTTGCTCCGAAGCCAAGGAATCACAGCCAGTCCGGAAATCATCGTCGTGCAAGTTCGGAATGGTCAACCGTATCTTGCGCGTGGGGCCAACTATAGCGCATTTGCAGCCGTCTCAGATGCCACATTAACTGCCGGGCGAACACCGCAAACGAAACACGAAGCTGTCATCGGACGTGATCTCGCACAGACGCTCAATGTGAACATCGGCGATACCCTCACGATCGGCGGTGCAACTTCGCCTGCAATCACGCAGGTGACGGTCGTCGGGACGTTCGCTGCCCCTGGCATGCAGGATGACCAACTCATCGTCCCCCTCGCGACTGCTCACGACCTCTCGACGAAACCTGGTATCGTCCACTTCATCCGAACCGCAGACCGGGATAAACGGCTCACGCAGGGCTCACAGTCGAACGGTGGTGGGATCGTCGTCAGTGGTGTCTCAGCGCCAACAGCGGCGGTGCGCGGACAGCCGGTTTCAGTTGGCATCTCGGTACGTAACGTCGGGACAACAGAGGATACCCGCCGAGTGACCGTGTCGCTGGGGAATAGTTCGGTGACTCGCTCTGTTTCCGTCTCTCCCGGGGAGCAACGTTCTGTGACGGTGAACGTGACAGCACGTACACTCGGGAATCAAACGCTTCGTGTCGGTGCGTATTCACAGTCGGTGAATGTGTCTCGTCGGTCACCGGTATCCATTTCGTCGCTTCCCGCCGCTGCACCACCGAACGCAACCCTCGCAGTACCGGTTCGAACGGTGAGCGGTGACAACGTCTCTGCTGCCGTCGTTCAGGTTGGAGACCGAACTACGCGCACGAACAAGAACGGGTTGGCGGTGATTCAACTGCCACGCCGTGAAGGCGTCTATGAACTCGCGGTTCGAAAAGGGAATCGAACGAACTCATCACAGATTCGCGTCGTGTCTGGCACTGTTCGACAGCCCATCGGTTCAGTTGCTGTCTCGCCACAGAATGCCAGCGTATTCACCCGTCCCACGGCATCGATTTCCCTGTTCAATCCGTGGAATCGACATATCACCCGAGAGATTTCGTTCGTGACGCCGACGAAAACAGTGACCCGAACGGTGGCGCTTGCACCACGAACTACAACGACGATGACGACACAGCTTGGGGCAGGCTCGTCCGATAAGATTGCACCCGGTGAATATTCGGTGCGACTCATCTCAAACGGTCAGACACTGGCGACAGACACCTATCGTGTTCATGGTGACGACCGTTCGTTTTCGACTCTCGCACAGAACACGAAGTATACGGGTGGGACGGGGCTTGGGCAGGCAATCCGCAGTGTCTTCGGAAATTTCAATCTCCTTCTCATCGTGATGGTCGTACTAGCTGGGTTGACGACGATTGGCGGGACGACAGCGACGTTTGCGCAGGCAGTCCACGCCCGACGTCATGCCCTTGGTGTCTATCGTGCAACCGGTGCAACGAGATGGCACATCCTTCGAATCCTCTTCACTGATGCGTTTCGTATCGCCATTCCCGCAAGCCTCCTTGCAGTGGTCGTTACGTTGGTGATGATTCAGACGCTTGCGTTCGTCGGACTGTTTACCGTGTTCGGCCTTCAGCTTGAAACACAGGTCCCACTCTCGTTACTCCTCGTCGCCGAAGTGGCTGCGCTAGTACTCATGTTTATCAGTGTCTTCATTGCTGCGCTCCCGTACCTACTCGCTGAGCCGACAACGGTACAACGAAACTCATCGGGTGCTGAAGGGCCCACCGAACAACGCCGACAGAATCCCTCATCACGGTCGTCACGATACGAGAGTGCGAGTGAGCAAAATTCCAACACTGGAGATGACTAGGCGGGTATTTTTATGAGTAACTGTATGACTAAAATACGAATGGGTGAAATCGTCCTCGACGCTGAGTCGGTGCGTGTGGTTCGGGGTGGACAGGAGATTATCTCCGATGTGTCGCTTTCAGTGTCCGCAGACGCACGTCTCCTGATTCAAGGTCCAAGCGGCGCTGGCAAAACAACGCTGTTCGACATGCTCGGTCTTCTCGATATTCCAACGAGTGGGACGGTCACTGTCATGGGAGAGAAAACGGCTTCGCTTCCTGAGCGAAAACGCGCGCGACTTCGACGGGAGACCATCGGGTTCATCTTTCAGGACTTCCAACTTATTCCCGATCTTACTGCCTGGGAGAACGCTGCGCTCCCCCAAGATCACACTGGAGAACGAGACGAGGAATGGCTCAAAACATTATTCGACGAACTCGAGATCACCGATCGTGCCGATCAGTACCCTACAACGCTCAGCGGGGGCGAAAAACAACGTGTCGCCATCGCGCGAGCATTAGCAAATCGCCCGGCCATCGTGTTGGCTGACGAACCGACCGGGCAGTTAGACCCCGAAACGACCGAACAGGTACTCGATCTCTTGTTCCGACTTCAAGATACTGCGGAGACAGCACTGGTAGTGATCAGCCACGACCGGCAACTCCAGCCCCGATTCGACCATGTGGTTCGACTCGAGGATGGGATCATCCAACACTGACACCAGACGCACGAGGTTGTCGATGAGAGGACTATCACTCGATCTCTGATGAGTCCGACATTCCGCCATCACTCGATACCGGCGCTTCAGCGGGACCTAGTTCGGTCTCTCCACTCGGCGGCGTCACAGAATCCAGAATTTCGTCGATGATGTCGACAGTCGAGCGCTCACTCAGTTCGGCGTCGGTGCTGAGGACGAGTCGGTGTCGCATCACGGGCACTGCGAGTGCTTTGATGTCATCCGGAATGACGTAATTACGGCCGTTAATCGCTGCCCGTGCTTTCGCGGTATGCAATAGTGCGAGTGTCGCCCGTGGTGAGCCACCGTATGCAAGGTCAGTATTCTCCCTGGTTGCAGCGACGACCGATTGGATATACTCTTTGACTGAATCCGCCACATAGACAGCCGTAACATTTACCCGTGCAGCCAGGATTGCATCGACGCTAACGACTTGTGAGAGGTCGTCCGGCCCGAGTTCGGGAGTTGTATTGAATCGGTCGATGATCTTCAACTCGTCAGCTGTCGTCGGAAGGTCCACCGAGAGCTTCAGCTGGAAACGGTCGCGCTGGGCTTCCGGCAGTTCGTACGTTCCCTCCATCTCGATTGGATTCTGTGTGGCGATAACGATGAACGGTGTTGGCAACGGAAGCGTCTCACCTTCGATGGTGACTGTCCCTTCCTGCATGGCCTCTAAGAGGGCACTCTGGGTCTTTGGGGTCGCACGATTGATCTCGTCTGCAACGACAAGATGGGTGAAGATCGGCCCGCGCTGTAGTTCGAACTCACCGACTGGTTCCCGATAGATGTGTGTTCCAGTGATATCTGCGGGCAGAAGATCGGGCGTCATTTGGATTCGTGTTGAATCAAGCCCAGTCGCGCGTGCAAATGCGTTAGCGATTGTAGTCTTTGCGACGCCAGGGACGCCTTCCAGGAGGACGTGACCACGAGTCAGGAGCGAGATTGTGAGGCCCTCGATGATTGCATCGTTCCCGATGAGAACCTTGTCCACCTCAGTCCGCAAATCAGCATAGAGGTCAGCGGGATCCATTGATAACGAAGGTTTCGAAGCCGAGGAAATAAATCAACGGGTTCGACAGGGAGGACGACTATCGCCACCTGTTCTTCTCAACGAACGTTACAGATTCGAGGCAAAAATCCTATCTTCCACCGGGGCACTCTGCCGCATTCAACCCCGCGCTAAAGCACGGGGTTTTCTCGCTACCACAAGATACGAACAGCTAAGCGAAGTGAAAGACGCACACGGTCTTACGTGGCGTGGGTTGGTGATTCAAGGCGCGAAGGCCTTGGACACCGACGGACCGCTTAAGTAGGACAGACAGCCGGGCGACACACGTGCAAATGCCCAGCTAAACGAACGCGATTCAAC
>NZ_JBPEHH010000158.1:0-6863 GCF_054177595.1 Haladaptatus ordinarius
CAGCCGTAAGAACAGTGTCTGGATGGTAGAGAAATCTCATAATCACCCATCCAGACGCTTCCTGAGAATCTAACCCCGTCAGTCGTGACTATCCACTGACTCGATGGGAAGTACCGATATTCGTCGAGAAACGGGGCCAAATCGGCGCCGATCGCGTCTAATTGTTGTTCGCTAATGCTCACGCCGAGAGTGTCGAAGAACTCCCTGCGCCGTTTGCGGCCAAGCTCCGAGTCCTCTGCTATGGTCGCGAGTGGCTCGAAGAACTTCAGAGTCTCGTTGAGTATGGATGAGATCTCCGTCACGAGAATCTCTCCGTCGGTTCAATTCTTGAACGTGGGTCGATGGGGGGGATCGAACCTGCCGTCTTCGAGATCATTGTTTCGGCCACCCGACTATCGCGCACCATATCGGCACCTTTCGGTAATTATCGACCGTATTTTTCACGTGCCACACCTTTCCATATGATTGGGTTTTGAAATTAATGCGGGTGTCTCCCTGATTATACGGTTCGCCTTCGATATACGTCTCAGCGTGAGCAAGACTCGGGCCAAACATGTCCGCCCGCGTTGAGCCGCTTATTAGGATCCCCACCCCCGATTTGCTTGCCCCTTGTTGAACCTTTTTGAGAAATTCAATCTTATCATCAACTTTATTATTTTTGAAGTATGTATCTGACCCATGGAATTTAATTGCCTCAAATCCTTTAACCTCGTGTTTGTACGAGTAGTACTGGGTATTAGAGTATCCTAACAAATCTATCATGTTTTTGTACATAGCTATGTCATTCCCCAATCGTCTATCCACTATACCTAAGTGGACTCTTCGTCCCGTATACAGCGTTCCGATGGAGATGTAATCCGCCGCCTCCATCTCCGGCTTGGAACCTCTTTTCAGGAGGTCGTCGGGAGCGTGGTATTCGTAATTGTGTCCTAAAAACGCTCCCTCTTCAAGGAGAGAGCGACAGATTTCGACGAATCGTCTGGGATAACGCCAAGCTAAAGCGAACGCGATCGCCGCTTGTCCGCACCAGTTTTCATGGTCTTGGTCGATGACGGTCGGCTTTTCCGTTATTTGTGTCACTCGATCCAGGACTTTTTGGGGAGAGATCTTCTTCCACACCTTCGAACGAACCGTGGAAGGCGAGGTTTTGACGTATGCGTCCGAATTCGCTGCACTGACCGAATCCCGGAAGTCGTCGAGTGCTGCCTTTACCGGCGAGGAATCCACAGCTCGCTCCACGGAGGCGGAGAGACTGTAACTTGCCGTGTTACTTTTGAACGAGAACGTTTGTGAGCCGGTCGCCGATTTCGCCGTTAGGAGCTTCGTCCCAATTGTCTTAGGTATCTTGACTTTCTTGCTTGGTTCGGAACACTTCAGGTCGATCTTGGCCGATTGATGAAACGGATACGCCTTTTTGAACTTCTTTTGTTTATTGGCCTTCGCATCCATCAAAGACCGCAGCAGGTAGGGGTCTCTTCCGCCACCGTCCAACCGTACTTCAATCGTACATTCGTCCTTAGTCGTGCTTGAATATGGATTGTTACAGGTTAATTCATTTAAATATACTACATTCATTTTATTTGGTTCGAATAACGTCTCTACCGGATTAATATCATGTTCATGAATGCGCAATGATGCCGCCATAACGACGTCAGCGTAGTGAGTATCCCACTTACTGATTTTCGAGATGGCATGAGGCTAGGTAACGCACTACCCGCCTTGGTATAAAACTGAGGGCCGACCGAAGTCGAGCGGTGAAGAAAATCTGAACAATAATTGAAAATGACCAAATGGTTATTCGAGTACAAAACAACGTTACTGAAGGTAGCGTTTCGGAGGAGACGAGGTCCAATGGTCGGGGTCCACCCCTTCCATAAGCATATCTCGCAGATGGAACGCCCTGTCGTTCCGACCGGTGAGAACGTTACGAGTACCGCCCTCATTCCCTCTCGCCGTCGATGTGTTTCTCAGATGTCCCCGCGACGACCTTGAAAGAGCGCATCAACTTTTCAGACTTCCCGAGGAGTAAGTCACTACCCAACTAATAGATTAACCGGTCAGAGGGACGGCACCTCCCAACGGTTCGGTACCGACGCACAGCACGCAGGAAATCTCCGGAGAGCAAGGTTCACTGTCGTCCGATTCGTACTATTTGCCCTGTCCCAGGCCACAGAGACGACGGTCGCGATAGCCTGTCAGGACGGGGGAGCTACACTTCCTTCACCGCGGGCGTACTCCGCGAAATCTTGCAGAATCGTCCGGACGAATACACGATCGGTGTGCTGAGCGGAACCTCGGGTGGAACCATGTGTGCAACGATCGTGAGGGACGGACTCCGGCGAGACGACGTACAAGGTGCGATAGACCGTCTCAACGGCTTCTGGCACGACGTGGCCACGGAGTCGTTCTGGGAGCGGCTCGTCGACGACACGACCCTGTGGAGCAGTCGGATCACCGGTGAGTCCGGGTCGTTCGGCACGAGTCCGTATTTCCACTCCATGTCGGTGTGGGCACAGCGAGAGCTTCGAGCGACGATCGAACGGTACGTCGAGTTCGACGGGGCGGCCAGCGATTCGCCACCACATCTGTTCGTCGGTGCGGTCAACATCGAATCCGGTTCGTTCGAGGTGTTCGTGGACGACGAGGAGGGCGCGTCCGCGTTATTGGCCTCGACCACCCTCCCGAATCTGTTCCGGGCGGTCGAAATCGACAGTTACGGGCACTGGGATGGACTCTTCTCACAGAATCCACCGATCCGGCACTTTACGAGCGAGGTGCCGGCCGACCAGAAGCCGGACCAGATCTGGATCATTTGGATCACCCCCGACGAGAGACGTGAGATCCCTCGTTCGCTGAACGACATCGCCGACCGGCGCAACGAACTCCCGGGGGACCTCTCGCTCAAACAGGAAAAACACATGATACGGTCGATCAACGACCTTATCGACGAGGGTGTCATTGACGACAATCGGTACAAGCACATCGAATTACGCGAGATCGAACTGGACATGGAATTAGACATCTACTCGAAACTCGACCGGAGCCCGACGTTTCTTGAGAATCTGATGGAACGAGGTGAAGCGAAGGCGAGTGAGTTCTGGTCGTCGGACGACGTCTGATCCTCCTGATCTCGGTTGGTCAATAATTTTTCATGCTTGAAAACATGTGTATTTCCGATGATCTTCTTAACTGTCCTTCTTCGAAATCTAAGTCGGTATCGAACCCTTCCCTGTTTCTAGAATCGGTTCGCTTATCAGTTCGTTATCTCTCTTGAGTAGTGGTTTGTAGAATTGGAGATCCCGAACTTGTGGAGCGCGCTACAAACTGATTTTGTTATCGCAGCATGTGATTTATGGATGTGCGAAGTCCTGTTATCAAGGCACAGAGCGTATCTCGTGGGCAATTACACTGAATGTGGTGGTGTGCGATTCACTGCCGGTTAATTCCATAAGCGGAAGTGCAAGATCCCCGGGGGTGCCAACTCGATCTATGCGCGGCCGTTGTGGAAACGTTTCCAACCGCTTCCTTGACCCGCTGGTCAATCTCGCCAAATTCGTGGTACTATCACGCGTGACTCACCTCGTGTCGAACGGTCGTACAGAATTGTTCCCAGCCATGTTGTTCGTAGGCCGCCTACGTGAGTGTGATCGTGATCTCGACTATTGCAGGGTCGTATTTAGGGACGCCAGCTTGCCGAAGCGCTCGGTGTAAGATATTCCAATCGATCGCTTCCACCGGCAGATACGGGAACTGTTCGGCAGTAACATTCGTGGCAGGCTGTTTTGCTCGGCTGAGCAGGACCGTCGATATTCCAGGGATATTGCTAGTCGGTATCTTACACTTTCGAACGCATTCGTTGTTCAACTACTCCATTAATATCTAACCCATAAAGACGAAGAATATAGGTGATTCGTTAGTTCTTTTCAATTTACTTTGCATCATCTAATAAGGAAATTTCAGGGTACAGAAGAATATACGTTCTAGATACCTTATCCTTCACAGGAGCCTGTACTAGTAGGGCAATAACACGCATGATCGCCGGCTTCTATAGCGATGACAGTGAAACCTTGATTTCCGGTGATCGTATTCGGTGGCCGGTCTTGAACCTCATCTAGAGCAATTATACTATCATCTCCAGTATTGTTAATAATATCATTGCTGCCCGATAACTTTATATAGATGTCCCAAGCCGGAAGTTCCGGTAGGCCCCCGTTGCCGGCAATGAAATTGTCTTGGACGGTATTGTTATAGGAATCTGCGCGGAGACCGATTCCGTCTCGTAGATTATTCGTGATATTGTTACTACGGATTAGATTGTTACTCGAAGTCATAATCGTAATTCCTGCCCAATAATCACTACCTTGGTATGCTGGCAGATCGAAATCACAGCCACAGCCGGATCTAACATTCCGGTGCACTTCGTTATTTTCTATAATATTTCCATCACTGCCGTCCTCAATGTGAATACCGCTGTTCCCATTATCGTTGACCGTGTTACCGTTAATTCGGTTATTGAGCGCCTCTACTGAGAGAACAAGTCCGGGTCCAGTGTTAGCGTTAATCGTATTGTTCTCGATTATCTCGTTTTCCGATCCGCGTACTCGGAATCCGAAGAAGTCATTGTTCGAGATGTTATTGTGTTTGAATTGATTATTCGACCCTTCAAAATCGATAATTCCAATATCACTATTATTTGTTACTGTATTTTGGCTAACCACTACGTTTTGTGCGAAGTGAAGGTTGATACCCCATCGATTCTCGGTGGCAGTATTGTTCGTTACGGTAGTGTTGTCTGTATCTGCCTCGACCAGAATTCCGATCTGGGTGTTTTCTGTGGCGATATTATCAGTAAGTGTTGTCCCTTTACCATCTTGTAGTTTGACTCCAATTTGATTCTTTGCGATGATATTCTGTGAGATCGTATTATTGTCTGTCATCGCCGATCGAACCAATATGCCCGCATTCCGATTATTAGTCGCTGTATTTTCTGTTAGTTCATTATTCGAACTTCCCTGATCCACTGCAATGCCATGATCATTATTGTTGTTCGCTATACTTTCTGTGAGAGTATTATTGGAACTTCCAAAATTGAGAAAGATACCGTAAGCACTGTTGTTTGAGGCAGTATTTCCGACCATCATGTTTTCTGTACTCGATTCGAGATAGATTCCAATGTAGGTATTATTATGAGCCGTGTTTGCCGTCAGAGTATTGCTTGTCCCGCCATTGAGACGGATTCCAAAGTGATTGCTCCACGCATTTACATTCTGAACTCGGCTCTGAGATGCCTGATTGAGGCGAAGACCCTCTTCCCAATCAGTGAGGGTGAGATTTGTAACGGTGACATTTGAGAAATTGCCCGTGTTTCTTGAGAGAGCAGTTGTGCTCCCGGTCACACCATACGTCTCTGGGTTATCGACCCCGTCAATTTGGTGCCCTTGCCCATCGATATGAACGTCGCTCGTCTGAATATCGATACAGCTTGTATTGGTACTATTCAGAATATCTTGGGTGACCACGTAGTTACCAGGTTCAGTTATGGCCGTACAAGAGTTGATTTCCTTTGGTTTCGGTTGTGGACCTGTTTGTTGTTCACCGAGTGGCGCAAAGGTATCGGTGTTGGTAAAGGTCGTGATCGTCGCAGAAACGTAGTTTTCCGCTGTATTCACGGTGTTTTCCCCACTAACTTGCGACCAAGATCCGTCTGAATACCGCCATATTCGAAGCGACGATTCATTCACATTCGCAGTAGCAACATCTGCATCAGTGTAACTCACATTCAACAAGAGCGACGCCTGTGCACTGGTTCCAGTCGCATTGACGTACTTGCCGATGTTCATGAGATTGGCTGGATCAGCTGGTGGAGATGTGACTGACTGGAGCGCGATATCCTGGCTGCGAAAACCGATCGTTGTATTACTGAGAGTGAAGTTCTCGGCAGTATTATTTGTAGAGTTAGCGGCTGATTGGAACGCCCACTGGCCGTTATCGTTTGTCTCCGTATTCTCGAAAGCGTTATTTGACGAACTACTTAGCTGAATCCCAACCTGATTGTCGAGTACGCGTGTGTCATTGGCTTGATTCTGGTTTGAATCATTCAGTTGGATCCCCCCTTGCTCGTTCGAAGTGAGCACTGTCTTTTGAAGTGAATTTTGCTGAGCAGATTGGAACTGAATCCCGTATCGCGTGTTCTGGCTTGCATTCGTGTTGACAAGCGTATTGGCGGTGGTTCGTTGCAGTTGAACACCGACATCATTCTGCGTTGCAGTCGTATTGATGAGCTGATTTCCCATGGAAACGGGCGACTGTGGTTCTGGTAGCTGAATGCCTGACAACCCAAATTGACTGAGAATTGTATTTATGAGGTCGAGAATCTGATTGACGCGAGGATTGCGGGCCGAATCCACTTGAATCCCAACCGTATTGTCACGAACCGTACTTTCACTGAGTGTACTTTGTGATGTTCCTCGATATCTGATGCCAACATTCCAGTCAGTTGCGGTGACGTCAGTGACTGTGACGTTAGAAAGGGCCCTTCCTGTGCCAACATCGATTCCTGTTTGGCGACCACGGCCATCAATTGTATGGCCATTCCCATCAAATATTACGTCATCTGATCGAATTTTAATGCAAGTACGTCGACTGTTCACTAGGTCGCGTTGAAGGACGTATTCACCTGGTTGGGTGATCGTCGTACACGAATTAACTGAGGTTGGTGTCTGTGCCTGCGTCGGTTGTATAGCAACGGCTGTGTTGAATCGCCATACAGCAATGGAATTCATTGTTTCACGGCTCGCTTGATGTTATAGACCACACACATCAGCACGATTTCTCGGAACTCACGAAACCAGGATCGCGCTCGC
>NZ_JBPEHH010000159.1:0-6842 GCF_054177595.1 Haladaptatus ordinarius
GAGCGAAGTCAGCAGCGATGTAATTGCATCCGGGGAGAGTCTCATACAACCTCCCCTTCGCTCTACGAGTTCAGGTAGCCGTCGGCTTGCGATTTAGCCTCTTAACCGAATACGAATGCGTGATCAGGGTGTGAGAACTCTTCTATGACACCCTCACTACACTTGCTACTGTACTACTCGGTCTGGAACGGACGGGATTCCTTCTGTCCACGTAAGCGCATCGAGGATTGCTCCCAATTGATTCACTCGCTGGTTGAAGACGTTTAGCGGGTGGATATCGAGGGAGCTCGCTGCATCGCGTTGGACTGTTGTCCCATTAGACACGTTGGACGTCACCTGCGATTTTCGCTCCGGGTTCGCGGTCGAACGTGACCGCACTGAAGGTGAGATCCCCGCCGAGCCGTGCTGTCCCAGCGACAGTGAGCGATCCGCTTCGTGATCGCACATCTTCGTTGATTGTCCCTGCAAGCACTAGATCCTGTGCCTCCACCTCGACTCCCCCCTCAATGGTCGCGGGCTGGCCAATGGTCAGTTGCTGGCTTCTGGACTTCACGTCCCCTTCAACGGTTCCGTCAATCGTGATGTACTGGCTTTGGGACTCGACATCCTCTCCGACGGTCCCAGCGATAACGAGATTCTGGCTATTCACCGCGACATCTCCCTGAACGGTGCCAGTTCTCTCGACAATAACGCGTCTGGCAGACGCCCTGAGGTCGCCCTCAACCGTTCCACGGACGATGACAGTATTAGCGGTAGCTAAAAGATCGCCGTCAACCGTCTCTCCCTGCTCGACAACGACCGTTTCCTCGATTTGTGGTTGTGATTGTGCCATCGCCGTCATGGGTACAACCGTCATCGCAGGAACAACTATGAGTAGCAGAACAACTGCATGGGTACGTGTCTGTTTGTGCATATCCAATAGCACATGGACAGGGGTACATATAGTAATTATGACATTAAATGGGAGAACCGTAGAATTCACCCGAGAATCGTAGGATACCCGCGTGAATAGGCGAGTTTAACAGGCAGGTTTATTCCAGTAAGAAAGCAGGCCAATCGTGGTTTGTTATGTCGTTTGGACACGGCTTTCTGGCGGCATTTGCCAGGGGAGACCGTTCGAGTCGCGCCATGTAAGGAACATTGAGACTCTTTCCAGCACCGATATTCTCGATTAACAGTCCTTCTCTTTTTTCTATGGGTCTGTCGTATGGGGTGCAAGTCGGGTGAGGCAGTATTGTTGGGCACCGCTCGAGCGAGGCAACAGCCATGGACAAAGACACACACAACAAAACGACTGAAACGGAATTCGAACCGCTGCAGGCAACACGTCGAACCGCACTTCGCGGAACAAGTCTTGCCGGCTTACTCGCGATGGGCGTCGGCAGTGCCAGCGCCCACCGAGACAGCCCGAATCCAGCCGCCCACCAGGTGCAACAACAGACGACAGACAATACCGATGCAGTCCCGGTGACATGGGCGAACTACCCACGCGCCAACTGTCATGCTGCATGGCAGTCAATCATCAACAACGGCGGGTTCGGACAATTCTATCATCTCAGAAATTTTGCCCCCATCGAGGATCAGTTGACTATCCAAGAGAATCGTGACACGCTCTACTCAGCGGGGGTGTTCGATCTGACCGAGCCAGTCACCATCACGAAACCAGACACCGGTGACCGCTACCAGTCAATGAATGTGCAGAATGAGGACCAATATGTGAAGATGTGTGTCACCGAACCTGGCACGTACACGATAACACAAGATCTCATAGAGACTCGGTATGTTGGCGTCAATTTTCGCACATTTGTTGATCCGGACGATCCGGACGATGTGAAACAAGTCCGGCAACTTCAGGACGATATCGTCGTGAAGCAATCATCGGCTGGGTCGTTCGAGATTCCCAACTGGGATCCACAATCATTTAAACAAATCAACGACGCGCTCATAACAGTCGGACTCACGCTAGATGACTTCTCAGACGCGTTTGGTGACGTCGGCCAGGTCGACCCGGTGAAATTTTTCATTGCCAGTACGGCAGGGTGGACCGGCGTTCCGGAACCGTCGGAAGCATTAATTCTCTCACGGACTCCCGCCCAGAATGACGGCACAACGCCACACACACTCACCGTCGAGAATGTCCCCGTTGACGCGTTCTGGTCGGTCACCGTCTACAATAACGACTGGTATCTCGAGAAGAACAAGTACGACGCGTATTCGATCAACAACGTGACCGCCGAGCGAGCCGATGACGGCAGCGTCACGATCCATTTCGGTGGTGACCCTGACCAGCCGAACTTCCTCTACACACCAGAGGGATGGAACTACATGGTTCGGCTCTACCAACCGCGCAAGCCCGTCATCAACGGGAGCTATCAATTCCCCGAAGCTCAGCCGGTCGAGTGAGGTAAGCGGGCGGATATCAGCCGTTCAGTCCGCTTGCGATTACTTCACCGCGATGGTGAACAGTGACTCGTCTGCTGTCATGTACTGACGGTCGTGCTGAAGACGCCCTCTGTCTGCAGCACGACGTTTGTGACAGCAGCCCGGCAATTCGCCGGTCGAACATCTCACCGGACAACTGCCGGTAATTTGGTGTTAGATCGGTGGACTCAACGGTCATGTCAGTAACACACGACTTCAGTCGTGGGTGGCTGACTCTACACCTCGTTCGCTTCGGTCGCAGGTTTCTCTGTTCGTAGCCCTGTAACGCAGGTGCTATCTGAGCTGTTCGACAGTCTTCAGTGCGTTCACACGTCCTGCACCAAGGACGGGATCACTCTGTCCATTTTCGCCCTCCGCGGCCTGCTTGATGGCATTCTCTACCTGTCGAGCGCTCGCGTCGGGATTGAGTTCACGAACCAACGCTGCGAGGCCTGTAACCTGCGGAGCCGCCATCGATGTCCCGGCCAGCCAACTGTATTCTCCCGCTGGCATGGACGAGAACACGAGATTGAACGGGTATGGCCACTCGGGAATGGTGGCGGGATAACATACCGCCGCCTCCTCGGCATCCTCACTCGTTGCCGCGACGAGGTTTCCATCGTCATCGAAACAGACGTGTGTTTCCGTGCCCGGGACGCGCGGGTCGTCCGCGGGTGTCAAGGGTTCGCCTGCTTTGATCCACTCCGCATATCCAGCGTACGTTCGGATGATGTCTTCGTACGTTCCGCCGGGTGCGCCGACGTCAACCATATTCGTCCCGTAGTTCGAGTAGAAGGTTCGCTCACCGTCCGGGGAGAGCGCGCTGACGCCGAGGACTCCGGCGAGCCCATTCCAGAGCCGTAACCAGCCGCCTTGGAGGTCAGTATCGTCGTTGCCCGCCGACCCTACGAGCAACGTCCCATTGTGGGTGGCTCGATTGGCGACGGGTTCGTACATCTGCTTTAACTGCCCGACAAGCCCGCCGAGGTTCTGCGGCGGGGCCATGAACCCTAAGCTGATGTTCGCCGCGTCAACGCCCACGTTGCCCGCGTATTCCATTCCAACCATGATATCCCCGAACGAACCGGATCCACCATACAGGACGCGCACGGAGATGAGTGTCGCCCCGGGCGCAGTCCCCGTCATAAGTTCGTCGCCCGTGCCAGCCGCAGTCCCGGCGACGTGGGTCGCGTGGTAATGTTCTGCACCAGTATGGTCAACGAGTTCACCCTCGACGACGGCCACGCTGTTCTCGACATCGACGTTGAGGTCGGGATGCTCATGGTCGATGCCAGTGTCGATAATCGCAATGGTTCGCCCCGCTCCAGTGGCATACTCATGGGCTTCCTCTACTTGCTGCATCTGTTTATCCCAGAGCAGTTCGTTGTACGCGTCCTCAGGCGTCTCGGGAAGTCCGGCCGCCTCCCCATCAGCGTTTGCGACCGGGTCTTGTAATTCGAACTCAATGTCGTGCATGGCGTCCGCGACACCACGGATGTTTTGGAGATCCTCCACAGCACCGTCGGGACCCGTCACCAGTAACACTGCCCCGTCAGCTAGTTCATTTGTCACCTCAAACCCTGCACCGGCCACTGCCGTCGCTATATCCTTGCTACCTCGAACCAAGTAGCGTGCTTGCCCGTCGCTCGCCAATGCAAATCCAGTAACGAGAAGCGTGGTACCTGCTGCGCCAATTCCTTTGATCAGTGACCTTCTATCAATTTTCATTATGCAATTCATCATTCAATCTAATTTATATTAAATGTAGTGTATGATATTTATCAGTTGGTTTTTCGAGCATACTAGGTGTTGGATGCCCGAGACAACGGCTGCAATTCACGAACGAGAAGCTTGCGACTGCCACCACTGCGGACTTGGCGAGTGTCGCCCAAAGTCTTGCATAGCCAAAATCGGCCAACTATGCTCAGACGCTCTCGAGATCGTATGTGTCGATAAGCTTCTGTCGGTCGATTTTCCCAAGACCCGTTTTGGGCAACTCCGTCGTTATCGTGTAGTGAACAGGACGGGAGTCATACACTTTACTTGTCTTGTTGAACGCAAGACTACGTCGGGGTAAGGTGAAATACGTGGACTTTCAGAGTGTTAGAGACGGATCCACGAGATTAGAAGATGCAGTAGCTGTCATGGCGTGTTGCGCGTCCATTCGGACGCGGTATCCGCTTGCACCGTGCATCCCGTTCGTCTCGAAGAGACGGCAGGGATGCCCCCGGTCGCAGGTTTCCCCACGTCCGGGCACGGGCCGTGCCATCGGCCTGCCTGCCCTTCATGCCACGGTGGGCAGGCACAAGCGAGTGAGGGGTGCTTTTTGCCTGTCGTGACACCACGACCTCGGTGACGCCCTCGCGGGAACGGTATGGTAGCCTTCGTCGTCCGGGTGGACCCCAATCCAACCGCCAATTTTTCCCGTTGTGCTTACCGGCCAATACGCTGTCAGAGGGCTTAATACAGGCGGTTGTGGCGGAGTTGTCGGATTCATCGCCGCCGTTCACGGCGGGGCTTTCTCCTCGAACTTTCTGTAAAGACAATATGTGATTCGTTCATTGCTGAAGCGATTCTTTGTGAGAACCCTACGTTTCTTGTGACCGGTTGAGCAACGTATTCGATAGTGAATGACAAGCGCAACTGAGCTGTTATCACGTAATCCGAGCGATCGGATACAAGTATTGGACGCTAAAGGCCACGTTGTCACACCAGAGCTCGTGCCTGACCTCGATGACGAGACGTTCGTGGCAATGTACCGCGATATGCAGTTTTGTCGCCAATTCGATGAGCGTGTCATCAGTCTACAGCGGCAGGGTCGCCTTGGAACCTACTCATCACTTGCTGGCCAAGAGGGTGCACAAATCGGGTCCACGTATGCACTGGCCGATGATGATATCATCTCTTACCAGTACCGCGAACACGGAACTGTTGTCGCACGTGGATTCCCATGGGAGTACTTACTGTACTGGGCTGGTGATGAGCACGGGAACGCAGCACTCGCGGACAAAAACATCTTACCGCTCAATATCACCATCGGCGATCACCTCCCCCACGTCGTTGGGATGGCATGGGCAGCGAAATTACGAAATGATGACCACGTGACGGTTGCACACTTCGGTGACGGTGCGACGTCGGAGGGTGATTTCCATGAGGCACTCAATTTCGCTGGCGTTTTCGACGTTCCGGCGGTGTTCATTTGCAATAATAACCAGTGGGCTATCTCTGTCCCCACAGAGCGCCAGACCGCCAGTGCAACCTTTGCACAGAAAGCTCATGCCTATGGTTTCGAAGGCGTGCAGGTCGACGGCATGGATCCACTTGCGATGTATACCGTAACGCATGCTGCTCGCGAAAAGGCAAAACAACCGACCGACGGTCGCCAACGTCCGACTCTGATCGAGGCGGTTCAATACCGATTCGGCGCACACACGACTGCCGATGACCCCTCAGTGTATCGTGACCAAGCAGACGTAGAACGCTGGCGCCAGCGTGACCCACTGAGTCGGTTCGAATCGTTCCTCCGCAACACGGATCGCATTGACGACAACGTGATGAGTCGCATTGATTCTGAAATTGAAGACACCCTTGCAAATCTGATCGAACCGGTGGAGTCACACGATGCCGACCCAGATGAAATGTTCGACTATACGTATGCTGAACCGACCACTCGGCTTCGTGATCAACGTGAGTATTTACGCTCGCTCCGTGAGAAGTACGGTGATGAATCATTGCTACAAGAAGATTGACATTCACTCTGTGTGAACGTGGAGGAGTCCCGAGCGTTCGAAGTTCAGGGTTTGCGTGGCCTTGTTGAAATCCTATTATTCGATACTATAGCTACTGAAACAACCGATAGGTGGGTCTGTTAACGTACATTCCGGTCAACCGAACATATATGTAGACAATTCTATAAAATGAATCTATGGCCGACAGCCTCGAATCTGGGAGTCCCTCCCTGATCCAACCCCAACTGCTCATAACACTGACCGTGATAGCCGCGCTTGCAATCGCGGTAGACCTTGTGGGCCTACTGAATTTGTTCGCGGTCGATACAATCACCGATGCAATCACCCCGTTTCTGGTGATGGTTCTCGGGGGGTATCTTGGCATCGTCATTTCAGACCGTCTTTGGTGGCGACTGTTCTCTGAGAATTAGTCGGTGAGTAAGCTACCACGCCCTTTAAGGGCGTGGCATTCCCCTACAATGAGATTTCAGACACACCCTTGGCAGCGACATGGCGGGCTACACGCACAGCGTTCTGCCGGAGGGAATTGTTCTATTCCCTCCGGCGTACTCTTGCCGGGGATTTTGTCCGGCAAGGCACTGGCCCATGGAGAGGCACTGTCTCGTCCGTCGGTCGGACGAGATGGGCTGACTCACACCGCTTTAATTCAGCGTGTTCTCAGGTGTTTCGCGG
>NZ_JBPEHH010000160.1:0-6801 GCF_054177595.1 Haladaptatus ordinarius
AGGTTCCGAGGCGTCTCAAAACACCACTTACAGGGCTATCTAAACTTCTTGGGCTGGATCCTCAACACCGACGACTGGTTCGAGCAGATCCTAAGTACTGACTTCTACAGATGAGCGAGGCTGGCTTGCAAGGTGAACACATCAATATGTGAAGGTGTTTGGTCCCAGTGTACCGAGTATCGAAGGTAGTATAATATACTAATATCACGCGAGAACTAAGTACTATAGTAACTGTTGAAATTTTTTACTCATAGACTGTTGCTGTATCTGGTGAACTATCTCGACGCGATCTCCGTCGAGGAACTGCAAGACGCACTCGACAACGTGGAAAAGAAGAAGCCGACACAGCGGATGTTAGCGGCAATTGCGTACAAAAACGGTGTGATGCAGACCGAACTCGCCGAGTAGTACAACGTCGAACGACGAACAATCTACAGCGCGCTGTTACTAATGCTCATCGATCCAGAAGAAAACGTAAACTTTCAGAATCACAGCAAAACGAGTTCGAACAAATCGTCCACGAATCGCCAACGAACGTAGGTATTGACGCGTCGGCGTGGACGCCGGCGCTCGTCTAGCGCTATCTCGACGAAACGTAGGACGTGGACTATTCACTCCCGAGTTGTCGGCGGTTGCTGAAAGAAGCGGGATTAAGCTATCAAAAGCCGCGCCGAAACGCTGCCGAAGCTGATGCTGACGAACACGATGCGTTCTCCGAGGAACTCTAAAAAAGCGGCGGGAAATGGGCGCCACGGTAGTCTGTATCGATCAAACCAAGAAATCTGTGCAAGTTGAGCTGCAAGCCGCGTGGTTTCCGCGCGGCCCGCGATCCGCCATCACACTCTGGCCGGCATGACTGGACGTGTCTCTTGGGCGCGTTCACCGAGAACGGTGATCGCTTTTTCTCCTGATTCCAGGAGTATATCACCGCCGATCACGCGAAACATTTCATTCTCGCATTATGAAAAGAATTTCGAGATGATTTGATTGTTGTCCTCGACGGTGCGCCGTATTTTCAGGCGTCGGCCGTCACGGACCTGGCGGCCCGTGACGACCTTGCCTTCGTGACGTTATCGTCGTCCTCGCCCGAGCTGAATCCGGTCGAAGAGTGCTGGCGGCAGCTAACTGACATCCTCAGCAACCGGTTCTTTGATTCGCTTGAGCAACTGAGCAGAGCAATCGATGACACTCTTGAACAGCTCTCGGTACCAAAAGTGATCAATTACTTCTAATAACTATTATAGCGACTTTGGATTGTTACTGTGTAGAAAGACAGATTAATTGATTGTCTGGCAATCACTTCTCTCTTAATACAATGGCCGATTACCTAATGCAATTCATGAATAAGAGAACTCTATGATAAGCCACCTCTTCACTGATATCGAACCTAAATTACAGATTGGTGACCGACTTCGCAAACATCTTGCACGACATCTACCTGTTCTCGTCGCAGTGCTGTTCGGTGAGACCGTAGTAGTCACCGGTTTGTGGTTCGGCGCTGCTCCAATTGATGCACTACTAGGGGGAAGTATTGTGGCCTGCGTCACACTGTTTGGTTATCATCGTATCAAAGAACGAGATCAGTAGCCTATTCTCGCGATCAACACTTCTTCGCTGCACTCGAAAAGAGACGAGTTTCTGGCACGCTTGGACGATGAATATCCAAGTGTTCTGCTCGTCGCTGCAACGAATCGTGTGGACTTGCTTGATGAAGCCGCCACTCGTCGTGGACGGTTCGATCAGCAGTATGAGGTTGGCCTGCCCAACAAGAAGGCACGGAAACTGATTTTCCGTGTGCAACTCCGTAAACTCCCATCGGATCTCGATGAAGACGAGTATGAAACGCTTGCCGAACAGACAACGGATCGCAGCGCAGCGGATATCGTTGGAACGGTCGATGATGCAGCGGTGCGTGCGGCCGAACGTAATGCCGAGGCAATCACGAAAGACGATCTCCTCGAGTGCCGTTGAACAAGCAGGGATATCCTATCTCGGCCTTGTAGAAATCTTCACGTGGTGATGGGTTCCAGTGGCCCTGCTGAATAGAGGGCGCGAGTCGTTCACACTAACTGGCTCGATTGCGTTATCTGCTGGGCTGATTATCCTTGACATTGAGAGAAGACAATATCGAACTCTTGGGAAGGATTAGAACTCCTTGACATCGACCGAACTGTTATTGACACCATCGAAGATGACCTAACTATGGCACAGAGAGTTATAGAGCCAAAAAATCTAGCCGACACAACGCAACATCATTTCAGCCCTGCAATCGTCGCTGATGGGACGCTTTACATATCGGGACAGGTCGGGACGGACGAGCACGGGAACTACGTCGGGGACGATATCGAATCGCAGACTCGACAGGCGTTCGAGAACGTCGGGACGATTCTTCAGAATGTAAATAAAGATCTTGAGGATGTGATCAAAATCACAAGCTATATTGTTGATATCAGAGACCACTATGAGGCGTTTCAGTCAGTGTACCGGGAGGTCTTTTCGACCGAGCCCTTCCCCTGCCACACTGCCATCGGTGTCGAAAGCCTCGCGAGTGAGACGCCATTGGTAGAGTTGGAGATAGAAGTCCCTGTTGACAAAGATCAGTGACAAGAATTCCTATCTTCATGTTCGAGGTTCAAAGGACGTTTTTGCCACGCGAGGTCTGTACAAAACAACGTATCCTCTCCATTTAGCACACGATTCCTCTCAGTTACAGGGGATTTGGATGAGACCGGTACTGTCTAGTTAAGCGATTCTGTTGTAGAGTGGCGTTTCAACGTCTCTACCGTGAGTGGCTAACGAATCCCTCTCGTCTCATCATGACGAGGTTTTTGGTGAAACAATTGAATTCAGTCTTCTCACGGTGCAGCCGATCTCACTCTCAAGAATCAGTTACTACGAACAGTGCATAAAATCCTCTCAATCGTACCGCTGTCGCTTGGTTTTCTCTATCTAGACAGTGCCATGAGACCCGACTAATCAAAGTGTTCCGCCCCGTGATTCGGCTGACGAAATAGATCGGTGAGAGGAAAATATATTAGCCATCAACACTAGCTACTAGCTATGCCCGCGCCGGGCGCTGACCCACCATCCGAATTCGATCTCGCTGGCGAGTTCGAGACGAAGCTGGCCGCGGAGCCCGCCGATGAGCGAGTCTACCGGGTCGCACTTCAACTCTACGAGCCGGCGCGAGTGGCTGCAATCGCAGAGCGAGCTGATTGTGCACCCGATACCGCCCGACGCCACCTGGAACGCCTCGTCGATATCGGTGTGCTTGAACGCGTCGCCGAAAACCCCGCAACGTACCGACGGAACGAGTCCTATTTCGAATGGCGTAAGCGAAGCCGCCTCGAACAACTCTCGCCGAGCCAACTCCAAGAACGACTTGATGAACTCACGACTCGTGAACAGACCCTCCGAGATCGGTACGACGCAAAGCGGCCAAGCGATGTCGACGCGCTTGATCACGCTGACTACAACCAGATCGAAGAGGTATGGATGGACCTCAGCGAGTGGGAAACAGTCCGACGCCGGATCAGACGCCTTGACATCGTCCGACAGCAGCGGGCGGCCGACTCCGAGTCAGAGGCTGTCTAATCGTGGCCGGTGAGGCTGATGCGACACACCCGGTTGACGAAGAGTTGCTTCGCCATCTTGCTCGGGTGCTTGCCAGTCTGGATGAGGTGAGCACCACATCGCTGTTCCCTGCGAACAAACAGGAGACGCTGCTCGTTCACCTCAACATCGACTATTATCCGGACGCGGTTGACGACGTCCGACTCGAATTGCAAGTCTACACGAACGGCAATTTCCATGTCTTGTACATCGAATCTTACGTCGGAGAGATCCGGCGCTGCCGGTGGGATCGACATGAGCAAAATCACAATACACGTGATCATTTCCATCCATTTCCGTCCGCGAACACGACTGACGCCGAGGATCGAGACTTCCCAGTCGATGTGACCAACCTTCTTGAAACAGATGTACTGCCATGGGTGGAAACCCGCCTTGGAACTCTTTGGGCGGAGCAAGAAGACAGATGAACACCGCGTCTGAAGGTGAGCGACAGATCCTAAATCCCGGCACATAGTCATCGTTGACCGAATTCAGCGACGCTGAAGCATACGCACCCTGTATTGATTGCGAACCACACATCCTGCTCGAAGAAAAAATGAAATTCCATCCAATGGCGCGATCACCGATCAGCAAGCATGTCTTGAAGCTTCTCCGTCGAGAGGTTGCTCCCTGTAATCGGCAACACGACAGTCTTTCCCGCAAGTTCGTCACCCATCTGAAGCGCGGCCGCAACACCGGCGGCAGCTGCGCCCTCAGCCAAGATTGCATCGTCGATGAGTAGTCGCTGGATGGCAGCCCGCAGGTCGTCATCCTCAACAATCATCATCTCTGTTAGGTGTTCCTGCATAATCTGCAGGGGGAGTGCAAACGGCGTCCGCGTCTTGATCCCCTCTGCAAAGGTGTCGGCTTGCGCTTGGAGTTCAATCGTTCCTTCGCTCCACGCCCGATAGACCGCATCAGCCCCCGTCGCCTGAACACCAATGACATCAGCACCGAGGAGCATACCGACAGTAAGCGCATAGGCAGACGCACTACTCCCACCGCCGACAGGGTTGATCAGAACGTTTACCTCAGGACAATCCTCCATGACTTCGAGGCCAGCGCTCGCGCGTCCAGCAATCAGGTGAGGTTCATTCCCACTGTGGACATACCGATATCCTTCTTCGGCTGCCTGTTGCTCGGCGTATTCGCGGGCGTCATCGAAATCCTGGCCGTGCTTGATCACGGTTGCACCAAGCCGCTCCATGCTGTTGATCTTTGTCGGGTTCTCGAGTGTAGCGGGGACGGCGATAATCGCTGGAACATCGAACTCGCGGGCGGCTGTTGCCATCCCTTGGCCGTGATTGCCCATACTCGCCGTGATCAGCCCTTTCTCACGAAATTCCGGCTCAAGATCAGCAATCAGATTATAAAAGCCGCGAATTTTGAACGAGTGCGTCGGAAGCGTATCCTCACGCTTGAGATAGACATCGGCGTCTAACTCGGCTGAGAGACTTTCGCTACGCACCAACGGCGTCCGTGGAAGATACTGCCGAACGATTCGTTGTGCTGCATAGATATCTTGGGTCGTGGGTGGAGTCAAATCGTGGTACGAGAAGATCGTTGTCTTGTCTGGAGATTCGACTGGTTCGTGTGATGGCATCGATTCGTCGATAGGGGTGCAAGTGTGTTAAGCGTCCACGGTAGCGATCAACGGGTCACGTCAGAGTCACTGATTCTCATTTCGCAGTCACACGCCGAACTGCACGAAGAATTTGTGATTTAGGCAGCCATTCTTCGCTGAGCCCTGTTGTCGCTCGATCGGTGGCATACTGGTTGCGTTGCTCGGTGAGTCGATCTTGCAGCCAGGCTCGTTGCTCGGCATCGGGAGTGTCGGTATCTTGCTCACTGAGGCTTGTTTCGAGCGTGTAGATGCGATGAGCCCGCTTCATGAGTGGCTTCGCTGGTGCAGAATCGATGAATAAAATCGCTTTCTCCGTTTCATCTCCGATTCGACCGACAAACTCCGTCGGGGTTCCACCCTCGGTGAACCCAACTTTCTCTTCTGCAAGCCATTTCGGGATTGTGAGTAGCAGTTCATCAGGATTGAGCTCGCCGAGCAATTGCCAGCGCAACCGCGTGGCTTGTTCGTCGATCACCCCGCGTTCACGCGCCTCTGCTAACGAACACTCTTTTTCAGCAAGGGTCGTTGCACACCACTCTCGGACAAACTCATCATAGCTCGGATACTCACGGACCGGGTACACGACCATATGATATGAGTTAGAAGTTGCTGTCAATAACACTTCGCGTCACATTTCTCGAATAGGCTGTTTCAGTCCACGTTCTGAGTGACGAAATCGTGTTATCAACTACTGAAACGGCAACTAACAGCGTTCAGTCCGTTTCGAGGAGTGGATAGTCTTTGATATGGGCAAGCGTTTGCTCGTCGACATACTGAAGCACCTCATAGTAGCTGTTTAGGAATTGCGCTGGTTCGGGCGGGTAGCCCGCGTCTGGTTGGGGGATGATAGTGGGTTCGCTTGCCATCCCGAGGATGTTTATCCCACCGGCGTTGCCACCCCCGCTTGTCGCTCCAGTTCTCCTGATAGTGGAGTTCGAAATCGCCGCTCGTGTACCAGCGAAGATCGTAGTACGTCTCTTCAACGTCCGGGGAAAGTAGTCTCGAACGAATGTCGCCGTGAGCGTTGGTTTCCCGTGCTTCAGTGAGATATTGGTTGATTGGGCATTGTCTAGATAACCGAAACCGCCAGACTGCGGTCCGATAACCGTGTCTCAAAAGAAGTGAACGAGTAGCTATTCGGTGAAACGAAGGATTGGTGAACAATGAGTGCCGCGAATTCGCAGACCTCACCAATAGTTTCAAAAGAATTTCATGAGGTCTGCAGATCAACAAAGGCTGGAAAAGCGCTGTACAGCCAGCATAGTCCAGAATCGCTTAACTAGACAGTGCCCTCATCGTTGAAATGTTCCTGCCTATGTTACTTTGTGGTCTCCTTGGCTCGGTGCTGTTCACTTCGCGAATCAGCCACTAATATCAATAAATCAATATCACTCTGTCTGCCTGGCCTAGGGCAACACTCCCAAAGACGAGAACGCCTTGCACCACATGAGCGTGTCATAGAATCCATCTCATAGCTTTTCGCAGCCCGGGTCGTTTCCTCGCTCGTAGTTGGTGATTGCAACCACGAGTCGGAGACAGAGCGCAACGAACACTTCTGTTCGTGC
>NZ_JBPEHH010000161.1:0-6716 GCF_054177595.1 Haladaptatus ordinarius
CATATTCACGCCCTATCCAGCATCCAAGACAGTCTTCGTCTCATTTCGCGGTCTTTACCGTGTGAGGCGCAGCTTTTGCCGATGCAGTTATCGAGAGAGTGGACAACTAGCGAATGTACGACAAGTCTTCAAGGACGATAACGGGATCGTCGAACTGGCGAGCGTATTCAACAGCTTGTCGAGACGCCTTCTCGACAATATCCGTCAGCGCGTTTTGGTAGTGGTCGAATCGTTCGTCCACGCGCCACTCGGCGGCGTCTCGCTGTTGGAGCCGCCGGAGGGTGGAGAACATCTCTTTGCGGAGGTGTCGCGCTCGACTGCCGCTGACGAGCATCGGCTTGCGTGGTACGTCGCGTTTAAGCGCACAGCCCGTAATCAACGCGCTCTCGCCAACGTCAAAGCCAATGTACGTCGCGTCGTCCGAATCGGTTGGGTCTTCGACCGCGTATTCGACGGTGACGTGCAATTCCCACGATTTGCGGTGTTGCTGTAACCGCAGTTCACCCGCCGTCACATCCTCGGTGAGCAGATCGAACCACAGGGATTCCTGCTCGGGGTTAATGCGAAGTGGAATCCAAAAGTTCGTCCCACGGCCGGGTTGCGGAGCCTGCCACACGAAACTGTATTCGCGTTCGTCGGAGTAATCGAACGTGGCCGCTCGATTGACGAGGCGAAGCGGATGCTCGTCGCCTAATTCCTCGGCATCGTACGTCTTGTGGAGTTTCGGGACGTAGGATTTGAGCGCGTCTTTGGCTTGGTACGGGAGGTCGTAGGGCGTCACGATGTCGTTGACCGCGGACATCGTATCTGCCCCAGCGTCGAAAGCGTCGTGGAGTGCGTTTCGGTAAGTGTCCAAGAGTCGCTGGAGGCGTTGCTCTTTGCCCGTGGTGGGCGGAGTGAGCGTCGCCTGCAGTGTTTTCGTCACCGTCTCGGACACACACTCTTATACAAGACCGAAACATTTAAGGGTAACTTTTGTGTAACTTATTTATTGAAGATATCAAGATAGAGTTGGAGGCCGGATGGCAGTATAAGAGTTTGTAAGAAACGAAGAAACAGTACAGTAGAACGTCGAAAGGTATGCTACTCCATGCTCAGAAGGAGTTGGACTCCGGCAATTTCGATTAAGCAGTTGACCGTGTAGTGTTGCTTACGCGATTCCCGCCCGGTCTAAAGGCCGGGATTCCCTCGCTGTTTAAAGATGGGAATCCCCGTACGGGCCTGTTCGCCGGAGTCAGTCACCCGACTGGGGGGCTGGTTCGACGTTAACGTCGACTCTCGCGGCTGATGCTTTGTACTCCGGAATCTTCGCTTCTGGGTCGAGAGCGTCGTTTGTCAGTTGGTTGATCGGTGAATCTGCGAAGTGGGGCGTCGACCAGATAACTCCTTGTTTGATATCTTCTGTGACGTGCGCTCTGGCGACGACCTCCCCACGGCGCGAGACGAGTCGCACGTACTCTTCGTCTTCGACGCCCAGCGATTCCGCATCGCTCGGATGGATGTCGACGAAGTTCTCTTCGGTTCGACGCATCAACGTGGGTGACCGAGTGCTCATCGTCCCCGTGTTGTAGTGCTCTTCCAGCCTTGCGGTCGTTAGCACGAACGGGTACTCGTCGTCTTCCACCTCCTTCGGCGGTTGGTGCCGGACACCTCGTATCTTGCCGAGCCCATTCGGCGTGTCGAACGACTCTTCATAGAGGAAGGGATCGCCTTCGTCTTCCTCGTCGTAACACGGCCAGTGAAGCCCTTCCAATCCAAGACGATCGTACGTAATCCCACTGTATATCGGCATCACCTGACGAAGCTCTTCGAAGATCTCCTCGGAAGATTCGAAGGTGAACCCTTCGTTGAACAGGCGCGTCCCGACTTCCGAGAGGATCTCCAGGTCGTGTTTCGTGTTTCCGGGAACCCGTGTCGCTGCGCGCATGCGCTGGACGCGCCGGTCGGTGTTCGTGACCGTGCCGCCCCGTTCGGCCCAGGACGTCGCTGGAAGAATGACATCGGCGAACTCTGCGGTGTCGGTCATGAAGATATCTTGAACAACCAAGAACTCGAGTTTCTCGAGGTTTTCGATGACTTCATTCCCATTTGGCTCACTGATGACCGGGTTTTCACCCATGATGTAGAGCCCGTGTATCTGATCGCCTGCAGCCTGCGTGATCTCGACGTTGGACAGTCCCGGCTCCGTCGGTAGCTCGAAGCCCCATACGTTCTCGATCTCTGCCCGCTGTTCGTCGTCGTCGATGGGGACGTAACCGGGGAACGTGTTGTACATCGTTCCGACGTCACAGGTTCCCTGGACGTTGTTCTGCCCGCGGAGCGGGTTGACGCCGGTTCCGGGTCGTCCGAGATTCCCCGTCATCAGTGCAAGATTGATGAGGTTCTGGACGTTGTCGGTTCCGCAGGCGTGTTGGCTCATTCCCATCCCAGTGAAGATGGCGGCGTTGTCCGCGGTCGCGTACGCTTCGGCTGCCTTTTCGATGTCTTCTAAGGGAACGCCGCACGTTTCGGCAGCTTCCTTGGCGTCGAAATCTTCGAGCGTCTCAATCAGCCCGTCGAGGCCCTCCGTTCGTTCGTCGATGAACTCCTCGTCGAGCCAGTCGTTATCGAGGACGGTTTTGAGAACGATGTTTAACAACGGGATGTCCGTGCCCGGCTTCAACTGGAGATGGAGGTCGACATCGCGAGTAGTCTTGTTCGCGTGTGGGTCGACCTGGATAACGAACGTATCCTCTAACGCGGCTTGTTTGAAATACTTGCTGTGGGCGATCGGGTGTTGTTCGGAGGGGTTGGCGCCCTGAATCCAATATACGTCAGCCGCCTCCCGAAGATCACGCATACTGTTGGTCATCGCACCGGCACCGAGACTCTGTCTGAGCGCGGCGACTGTCGACGCGTGACACATCCGAGTGCAGTTGTCGACGTTGTTGTTACCGTATCGGCGAGCTAACTTCTGGAGAAGATAATTTTCCTCGTTTGTACACTTCGACGACCCGAAAAACCCCATCGAGGTTTGTCCGTGTTCGTCACGGATCCGACTCATCTCGTCGGTGACGAGTTCGAACGCCTCTTCCCACGTCGCTTCACGGAACTCCTCGCCATCACGAATCAACGGTTCTTTGAGACGCTCTTCGTGGTTTACGACCTCTGTTGAGGCACCACCCTTGATACAGAGCGCACCCTCGTTGACCGGCGCATCGAACCACGGTTTGATGTTTACGTCTCCCTCCTCGGTGCCCTCCGTCAGTTGCAGTCCACATCCGACACCGCAGTATGGACAGATCGTGCAGACATTGTCTTCGGATTCTTGGCTCATGATTTGTCTTTCCAGATCCGGTTTTTCGTTCACTGGCATCATCGTGTTCGACCATCTCCTCAGTCGTCGAACACGAGCAACGCTGACTATGCTATCAGTTACCAATTGGGGGCGAGCGACTTGAGCATTGTGTCGCCTGTCGACCGCGAAAACACCCATCGGGGAGAGGAATGTTCGAGGTTCCACTTCACTGGAGAACGAGGAATCAAGATGATGGAAGACCCAGTTTCAGCTACGGACGACAAGCAACCAGGCTGTCGATGCGTCTGGTACTGTCGTAGAAACCAACGGAGGCTACCCATGGAACTCGATCGTCATCGATTGCTCGAAAAAAGTCGGGAGTACGAACGACAGGAACCACTGTTTCTCGTCGAACAAGACCGTCTCGAAACGCTGCCCAATGCGTTCGAAGAAGGAACGGTCGTCTGGAAGGACATGGAATGGATCGTTCGGTGGTATTATCGTCGCGAATTAGGTGCAGTTCCTCATCAGGAACGCGAATCTGCGGAACGCCGATTCCGAACCAATTCGTGGGAAACCGTGGATGCAACTATCGAAGCAGCCAGACGGGCACCGACGGCAACGAAAATGACCAAACGATTGTTGGAATTAAAAGGGGTGACGGTGCCGGTTGCTTCCGCGATTCTCCAATTTATGGATCCAGAAGAATTCATTGTCCATGATGAACAGATCTGGAGGCTTCTCCATAAAATCAACAAACTGGATGAGCAAGCTCCTAACTCTCTCTCAGTGGACGCTTACGTCGCCTATCTGGAACAGTGTCGAGCCACGGTTGCGGAATTCGACGTTGATCTGCAAACACTGTATCGCGCCAGTCGTAGGTTACCGAAAACGGGCAGCGACGAACACTGATATCCGTCGCCAAATCGGGCCGTCGCACCGACACGCTATCTATCGAACATCGATATCTGTCTAGATAGATGAAATATAGTATGCAGATATTATCCACGAATCTATATTTAGATGCGTATCAACCTTAGACCGGGGGGTTACATGCCCGAAACACGATTCGAAGTGGACGTAGATGCTGATCCAGCAGAACAGCCAATGCCAGTACACAACCGATGGCATCCAGATATTCCGTCAGTTGTCAGTGTGAATCCTGGTGAAAAGTTACGAGTCGAATGTCTCGATTGGACAGGGGGCCAGATTCACGATAACGATGACGCGAACGACGTTCGCGATGTTGATCTCGCCCAAGTCCACTACCTGAGTGGACCGATAGAAGTCAACGGAGCAGAACCTGGTGATCTGCTCGTAATGGACATCCTCGACATCGGGGTGTTGAACGAGCGCTGGGAGTATGGTTTCACCGGAATTTTCTCTCAGCAGAACGGCGGTGGATTCCTCACCGATCATTTCCCAGACGCCTCGAAGGCCATCTGGGAACTGAACGGAACGAAAACGACGTCGCGCCACATCCCAGACGTACGTTTCGAAGGGAAGATACACCCGGGATTGGTCGGCACTGCTCCGTCACAGGAACTCCTAGAGGAGTGGAACGAGCGCGAACAGGAGCTCATCGACAAGCACGCCGACGACCCCGAATCCATCCCGGATCATCCAACGAAGGAAGCACAGCCTCCCGTTGCCAACGCACCGACGACAGAATCGGCACTCATGGGCGACATGTCGGACGACGAAGCCGAAGCGGCCGCAGAGGAGGCGGCCCGAACCGTCCCACCGCGAGAGAACGGCGGGAACTGCGACATCAAAGACCTTTCACTTGGATCGAGGGTGTACTTCCCGGTATACGTCGAAGGTGGGAAGCTTTCGATGGGAGACATCCACTTTTCACAAGGAGATGGCGAGATCACCTTCTGCGGTGCGATCGAGATGGCAGGGTACCTCGACATCGAACTCGATCTCATCAAAGATGGGATGAACCGGTACGGAATCGACCACCCCATCTTCGAACCGGGTCACCGTGGGCCGGATTTCTCCGAGTACGTGGTCTTCGAAGGATACTCGGTCACCGAGGATGGAGAACAGAAGTACATCGATTCTCACGTGGCCTATCGACGGGCAGCGCTCGAGGCTATCGAATACCTCAAGAAATTCGGCTACACCGGCGAACAGGCATACATGATCCTTGGAACGGTACCTGTCGAAGGCCGACAGAGCGGCGTGGTCGACATCCCGAATGCGTGTTCGACACTCGCAGTTCCGAAGGCAGTTTTCAACTTCGATATCAGTCCTGACTCGCTGGGTGCCAGACCGTCGAAAGGGCAGGTTGCGATAACCGACGAACCACTCGACTAGCATTGCCTAACGAACGACCACCACGGCTGGTGGTCACAAACGTTCAGTGATACACGGCTCAATTGAATCCGCGAATATCTCTCGCATTCACGCTTCTATCGATTGTTCAATGTTGTGAACGCCAGCTATGAGCGCAATCTCGCGGAACTGACGAAACCAGTCACGCGCTCGCACGGCGGAGCCGTGTGAGCGCTTGAGTGAGGAATTCACGGTCTCAGTCATCGACCATTGATGATAGCGCTCGTCGTCGATTCGTGCGTTGTGAGCGTGATCGTACGGTGCGAACACACGATGGTTGATGAGCGGTCGGACACCGACCGCTCGAAGGGCGTCGCGGAAGCTCATGTCGTCGTAGCCCTTGTCAGCGGCGAGGCTTCGAAGGTCGCCCGCGTTCCGCAGGGCGACCTTCGGACCGATTCGCATCCCGCTTGGCCACTTCGTGCTGCAGTGCAGGTCGAGGATCGCTCCGTCGGCGGTGTCGACCAGAAACGTCGCCTGGATCGTTCGTACCGTCCGTCCTGTCCGGTTGAGGTAGTGAGTCGATGCCTGCTGGCGGTCGAAGTAGGTGGCATCGATGGCGGCGTGGCCGTTCTGGTCGAGCAGCTCCGCCGAACGGCGGAGCAGCTCTCGCCACACACTCATCGGAGCTCGCTTGAACGCCTTGCAGAGCGTCGAAGGCGCGGGGAATTCCCCGCGCCGAAGACTCAATAAGAACCGGATCCGTTCCCTCTCCTCGGCCCAATCGATAACCTCCTCGTACTCGGCGTCCATGTGCTCGCGGAGATAGAGCAACACAGCGTGCTTCCAGCCGGCAAACCCGTTGCCGGCTGGATGGCTAAGCTGGATGAGAGCCGCGTCAGTAAGCTTTTGAGCGAGCGAAGCCACTTGCTTCACGAAGCGGAAGAGTGTCTTCTGCACAACTTCACTCTCCCGCTTCAGTACACTGATTCTGACGACTTATCCCGCCGTCTTCTGCGGATTCAATTGAGCCGTGATACACTCGGTACTTCCCAACCGATGTGAGAACTGAAGCTAAAGCGTTAGTCTAATTAGGAAGATGTCTGGTTGAGTGAATGTGTTCAATATCCCTCAGCCAGACGGTGCTCTTTCGGACTCG
>NZ_JBPEHH010000162.1:0-6715 GCF_054177595.1 Haladaptatus ordinarius
CCGAGTCCGAAAGAGCACCGTCTGGCTGAGGGATATTGAACACATTCACTCAACCAGACATCTTCCTAATTAGACTAACGCTTTAGCTTCAGTTCTCACATCGGTTGGGAAGTACCGATTGTTGAGTGGGCTTTGACGCCTTCGAGATCCATCTCAGAGTTGCCAATGTCGCCAAGTCCCTCCTTGGATGGATGTCTCGGAAAGACGAGTTCAGTCGTATCGGAGACGATCACGAGTTCGTCTAACTGACTCACTCGTGATCGTTGAGCTTGCTTGTGAGCGGAGCGGATGTCGGCTGGGTCCACACTGTCATTATCACAAAATCGGTATGTAGCCTTTGTGGACGCCCAGTCCTCGCAGGCAGCGGGGATGGACTCGGCAGGTGAACTGCCGAGTTCATCACCAACCTTCACCAGTCGATCGGTGAGGCGCTTGTCCCCAAAGTCTGCCGAGCGAAACTCTCCTCGAATCCAACCTGATACATCCATGTCACACAACTCTCCGTCATCATCTATATCAGGCCGCCAACTATGTGAACCATGCCGCATCTTACAGCCTCGGTTCGTCAGCTGCGGCGTTAGCACTTGTGGGTAAGAGACAGGCCTAAAGACGCGGGCCTCCCACACCCACCAATGGGTGGTTCATTGGGATGTTTACGGTTCGAACCCCAACGAGCTGCTGGCCATGCCACGTGGCCGGTACTTCTATTTCGTCCGAGAAACGGACGAGGCTCGGAATTACTTGGTTGTTTTGTGTCGACCTTCTGTCAGAGGTCTTACTCTTTGGTGAGGCAAGCACCGAGCCAACTGCCAGTTTTCGGACTGTCAAAATCCGATGGGGTACCGTCAAATCGACACCGAGAGATACGCGTGGAGAGCGTCTAAGACTTTACCGCGCGTCGAAAGTGAACAAAGACGGCGATTCATTCACGCCCTTAAGGGCGTGAAATTCTCGCCTGCAATCATATAACCTCCGTAAGACAGGTAAGTCACCTCGAATTGGCTATCGTAGCCGCTCTGCAATTTTGGGAGTTGTGACAAAAAATTCGAGGCGAGTGCCTCGGGGCGTGAACCCGAGCAGTTCACGAATGTGGCTAGTCTCAGCGCTCTTGTAGCAGCGGTTCGTCGTCTGGTACGGCCATATCGAGGAGTGGATCGTTTTCGTAGACTGCAACGCCCTCGTAAAGACTGAGGATGTACCCTGAGTGTTCTGCGTTCACTCGTGTCTTCATCTCCCCGTGGGGAGTGACAATATCCGCGACTGCCTGTCCCGATTGGACCGTCTCCCCCTCCCGCACTCTATACTGAACGATTCCAGCGGTATTTGTATGCGGGTGGACGAGACGTTTGAGATCGTTCTCGGCAGGCAGCTCGAATTCCACCGGGAACGACGCCGATTCGGCGACCATGCCGGAGGCGTGGAGCACATTGTACAGCCCGACGACAGCCGCCTCACAGACATCCTGTTCCACGACAAATCGACCGCCGAGTTCCGGAGTGAACGCCGGAATCCCGTCTGCGACGGCTGCCCCGGTCAACGTATGCTCAAGCGACCGTTGCTCGGTCTCCTCGTGACTGAACTGGTTGACCACAGGGAGACCGAATGCGTCGGCGAGTTCAATGATACGGTCGCATAACTCGACAGCGTCGGCTTTCTCTCGATTTTCCCCGTAACTCACTCGCGGTCGAATCGTGTATGGGTACGTCGCAATCCAAGACGTATGAAGTGAAATGACTACATCTGCGCTCGCGCTGATCTTCTCGTACAGCCGCTCGCAGATCAATTGCTGAACGCTCGGTGGCGTCTCGCCGTCTTCGCGCTCAAAACCGAAGTATCGGTTCGGGTCGTCGCCGTGATAGTATGAGGTCCGAGCATTCGTCCTGAGTCCAGACGGATTCATCACAGGAACACAGACGACGGTTCCCTGGAGTGGTTCATCCCGAATTCGGGCTACAAACTCGTGTATCGCTTCCATTCCGGTCGGTTCATCGCCGTGAATCGTTCCGGTCACCCATACCGTCGGCCCAGGTTCTTCTCCTTCAACGACGACGACAGGAATCTGTTCATGCTGCCCTGTCGGCAAATCAGTGACAGATAGGTAGCCCGTAGAAACCGCACCGGGCGTTGACTCTGCAGTTCCGAGCTTCATGAGTCTATCTGGCGACTATCTGTGTAAGTCAATGTCTCGGGCACGTGTCGCGGTCCGAGGTGCGGACCGGATAATCGGCTCGATGCGACGGGAGCGGTCCGCCCTTCATGATCGATTCGCCGTCGCGTAGCGAGACGAACGCTCTGCCGTTCTACAGTATCCTTGTGAAACATAACTAATCGTGAGTTGATGATCTCCGTGAGTCAGTCGGTTAGCTGGCGCCTCGCTCGTTGGTTATCTGAGACGCTGGCAATCCAGATGGTCGAGAATTCCGTAGAGGTGGATCGTAAATCCATCGGGAATTCTGTCTTCGACGACACGTTCGTTGTGTGGGAGTGTTTTCGGGGGGAGCTCTGTTCGGTACGTATCGTTACCAAGCGGGTTTTGCAGCCTCCTTCTGACTCCTCTCCGCGGCTTACTTCTGAGTGCGAAGACTAGCCTGGAGGCGAACGCTGGGCGCAGTCACCGCGTACGGAATCTGGGATTTGTGTTTATCGTCGACACCCGTGACGGTGCTGCGGACACCTCCGATGGCGGTCACCTTGCGGAGTGTCGAGGGCTCGTATACTAGTGACAGACTTTCGGCACGACCAGTGCGTTTGCCGTTCCGAAGTCGGTAGCCCTCAGCGATGGGGAACTCGGCGGAGCCTCGGTCGATTCGGTCATCGACCTTCCGGTCAATATCTCTCGCGTAGAGGGCACTAGCGGGCATGACGCCCGACCGCTGAACGCGTTCAAATTCGTCGCGAAGCCATGGTTCGTCGAATCGCTCAACGAGTATGTCGCCCCCGTCACGGAGGGCTGCCCGGCTGGTGTTGCCAGGTGCGACCTCTAGGTGGCGGGCGTGGATTCGTGGTGGGTGCCCGAAGCCGAGACTGTGGACAGCGTTCCCGGTGGGGGACACGTCTGCTTCGGCTCCGGTGGCGGTGTTGTGGAGATGTCGGGTCACGGTTCCGCTTTCGACCAGTTGCACTGGTGTCGTCGGCCGGAGTTCGGCGTCGTAGCCGCGGGCAGCCCACGACCCGGCGTGAACGGTATCCTCTATCCACAGCGACTCGGGACCGAGTTCGTCGCCAATGTCGTACGGACTTAACCCCATCTCAACCATGTCGGCTTCGAGGTAGCGCGAGACAAACGCGAACAACTGCCCGGCCGCCTGCGGACTCAGAACGACGGTCGTCTCGCCGGTTGGCACATCGGCCGTCGCCGCTCGCGTCAACGTTCGTGCGTCGGCGGCTGCGGACTCGAATACGTCTGGGAGCTCGTTGAGAAACGCGGCGCCCCGAGTGGATCCGGTGTGGCGTCGAATCGTCGGCCCGTCTCGGACCGCGAGGGTGAACGCCGCGCTCGCGCGGTCCTGCGTCGTTCGAACGGTGCTTCCAGTCGTCGTCGCCGCCGTCTCCTCTATGTGCGCGTCGGAGTAGTTGACCCACAGTCGTTCGAGATCAAGATCCGTCGCCGCCGTGAGACTCGCTTCGATGGTCGAACGCTTCGTGTCTAGCGATACCTTGTCAATTCGATCCGTTGCCCACCCACCGTGGACGGCTCTGTGAGTGGTGAACTGGTCGAATTGGGCGGGATCAGCCTGTGCTAGGAACTCGCCGCCGCGGACCGCTCTGTCCGCTACGTCGGCTAACGCCTCCTCGTTTAAAGTCACCGTGTACCGATAGTCGGCAGCGCCGTCGGCGAAGACGCGACACCAGACGCCCGTCTCGTCGAACGCAAGTTCGTCTCGTGGACCGTCTTCGGTCACGACGAGGTCTGTTTTTGCCTGCGAGACAGCTCCCACCTCGGCGTACGCGACATCGTCGTCGTCCTCAAAGCGATTGAGCAACCATTCCATCGCCGCAATCGGTTCGTCGCTCTTGGTCATGCGAGGAGATATCAATCCACAGAGCATGAAACCACCGGAAGACTACCGTATTCACTGTCGTTTAACCGCGCGAACGCATTGAAATCAATCCGACTATCGGCGATTCTTGCGCTGCTGTGCCTCCGCTTCCGCCTCGTACGACTCGGCGACAACGGTATCCTGCAGTTTCCGTCGATACTCCCATCCACCAGCCAACAAGATGAGGAGTCCAAATACTGCGCCGCGCAACGGGTCCCCCGCGAATGAAAAGTAGGCGAATGCGACGACGGCGAACGCCACGGAGAGCCCGAGACTGACCGTTGCCCATCCGTTCCGTCGCAGTCGAAAGTTTGGCATGTTTTTACCTATCAGGAGCGACCGTATCAACCTTCGGGAAGTCAGTGCCAAGCGATGGTTCCGCTTGAGTCAAGGGTGACAAAACCATCGAGTGCGTGTTCGACGAGGTCACGAAAGAAGGTGGTCTCAGTACTGATGCGTGCTACGAAGTCTCCAGCATCTGTATCGTGATCTGGTTGGTGAGTCATGGTGATACGCGATGACGTAACACCGTTTGGTGAAGAGAATGAAGAGCGAGAACCAATATAATACTTCTGATGATTTCATCTACGGTGGTCCGAATCATGGATGATCGCCAAATAATGGGGTAATAACCGAATTCCATTAAGTATAATTACCGTCCTACACCCTCTAGACACTCAATCGGTCAATCCTCTTCTGAAGGTGCAAGCGACACCCAATAAAAACAACCGGTGTTGTCACTAGTTAGTGGTTTCCGTTCGAGAGAAAAATCTCCGGTACGACCAATCGCCCACCTGGGCCGGATCACTCGGTCGTCTCCCGCTTTTCTTCGACCGTTTCGGCCTCCCGCGCGTGATCGAACGTGCCCCTCACCGAACGCGATGAGGAACGTTCCGATGAGGTCGAACGGCATCGTGAAGAACGTCACCAATCCCAACACGCCAGCGGTCATACTACCGTACCAGTTGTGACCTCGCTACGCGGACGCGCCACCCGCGAACTCGATGATCGAGAACACGAGGACAACGCTACCGGAAACCGCGGCAGCGAATCCGCTCAATCCGAGCACTAAGATACCGGCGCTCGTGATAAGCAATCCAAGGCCGACGATTGCGCCGATGACTCCCGCCAACGTCAGGAGTAAGCCACCTGCTTTGTACGTTCGTGGCGCATGTGTCGTTTCTCAGTCGACCACTCGGTCTATTGTTATCATGTACTTTTAACATGGACGGCGCGGGCTATTCCCGAACTGCCGACGTGTACACGCACGCTTTGAACCAATCGGCGAGGTGTTTGAGGAAGTGCACGGCGAACTGGGCGTTCCAGTCGAAATCAACACTGGCATCCGTCCGCACAGCGACCACTGGCCGTTCGTTCAGAAGGGCGTCGCAGGTGCGCAGGCACGCTCCATTGCGGAAGACAGCGGGCGGGGCTGGGGGCACACTCACGGCGACACTCTTAATAAACTTGACCGTCGTGACCTTCGTGACCTCGCCGTCGTTTTTGCCACAGGGGTCGTCAAACTCGCGGCAAAAGACCGCGAAATTTCCTCGAAATCGATCACAGATATTCGTGATGCGACCATTGAGCAGGGATATGAGGTGGGGATGCGAAACGCCGGAAGCTGGCCGTTCAACGACGACGAAATCGAGGCAACCAGCAAAAGGATCGCGGAGGATGACCGATGACCGTTCGCCTTGATTATAATCCGTTCGACCTCGGCGGTATGACGTGGGAAGAGGCAGAGGACGCAATTCCGGACGCCGATTTTATAGTTTTACCGACCGGAAGTGCCGAACAACATTCCCTCCACCTACCGGTGACGGTTGATACACTTCGGGCTGAAGCCCTCTCACGTGAACTAGTTGAATCTGCGTCAGAACACGATCTGTCCATGGTGCGATTGCCGACATTGCCCTACAGCTATTCGGAGCACCACATGAACTATGCCGGAACGATTACACTCTCGGGTGAGACATACCAGCACGTCATCGTAGAAATAGCCCAGTCAATGGCCGAACACGGTGCGAAACGACTCATTTTGCTCAATTGCCACGGCGGCAACCGCGCCCCGCTGAAACTCGCTGGCGACCGTATTCAACGTGATCATGGCGTGAAGACGTTCTTTATCCACTGGACAAATTTCGCCCGCGAGCGACTGCAAGACCGATTTGGAGAAGAGTGGGGCCACGCGGGTGACCACGAGACAAGCATAATCGAACTGTTCTATCCCGACCTTGTGAAATCGGAACGCAAAGAACCCCAGAATCGAAAAGCTAGATTCGAAGCTCGACAGTATACCTACTTTGACGACATCACTGAACAGGGTGGACTCGGCGATCCGACGGCGTCGGACGCCGAGTTCATCGCGGAGGTGATCGCGGAGACGACCGAAGAAATCCTCAACTCGTTGCAAAATGACATGGGAAAATAATAAAATATATTAAAATTAGTTGCAGTCTGAAAAACCAGTTCTTTCTATCGGCAGTTATTCCCTTTTGTGTGACTCTGGACTGACGTTACTGAGTAGTTTGACATCCTCCACACAACTAAAGTCCTGTCTCTTACCCATAAGTCAGTGATAGAGAGAAAATCTAATCAAATGAGATCTGAGAAGAAGGAATGAGTCAAAATGCGGTCATTATTGGAACTGAACCTTGAGTCGCTATGAGTAC
>NZ_JBPEHH010000163.1:0-6619 GCF_054177595.1 Haladaptatus ordinarius
ACCGAACAGGAGTTGAACGAACCAACGACGCGGTCAAGGACTGCGGCCTCGGGCACGTTCGAGCCCGAGGCCGCGTGCACGCACGAACAGAAGTGTTCGTTGCGCTCTGTCTCCGACTCATGGTTGCAATCACCAACTACGAGCGAGGAAACGACCCGGGCTGCGAAAAGCTATGAGATGGATTCTATGACACGCTCTTGGCTTCCAACTGTAAAGGTCTGCTACTGATCGTACCGTGCTCATGACCTCACTGTTCCTGGATACATGATCTCTCGGCCCAAAATCGGTACCAGGTGCATCTTGCCCTGAACAGTGGGATCGCTAATACGGAATCTGAGGTCGTTATCAGCTCCCTCTGTACGGAACACCAAAGGCCGAGAAGGTCGAGTGACCGACACGCGCTGTGTATGCAGCAGCGGCTTGACGAACTATTGAGATATTGTCGGGAGTCCCGGTCTGCAGACAGAGGGTGTATGCAGTAATCGGGTGTCGTTCGTTTCCATGTCCTCGTTTGTGGAACACCCGTTAGGTAGGACTGCGAACCTGCCGATATCCCCGGTTAGCAACAGCTGCTTTCGTCGGGATTCCACTCACACGCATCGCCCGTTGTGAGGCTGTTCTCGTCGATGTGCGCGGAGAGACAGGCGTGGTTACAGAAGTACTCGGGTGAACCACAGTCGTCGGTACAATCACGGACACAGATGGGGTCGTGATCGAAGATACGCGACCCACAGTACGCACACGTCTCGTCTGCGTCGGGTGTTGTGACGGTCGTAGACATACCTGTGCTAAGGAATTTGCCACGGAAAACGTTTCCGAGGGGAGTGCTGAGCAAATCGCCTGTATGGAACGCTGAGACCATCGGACTTCCATGACCGATTCGCGCCCTGCATCTTGCAGCGGTTCACACAGTTGCCGAGTTGCTGTCCCGAACGGCGTGCTGAATAGAGAGCGTGCACTGAACACTACTTCGAGAACTGAAATCGTTCACCGCTGACGACCGTTCGCCGATCGTCGTTATTTCTTGGCGGTGTCGACATCAGTGGTCGGTGGCAATCCCGTCGCCATCAGTCGGCGGGCGATCACTACGATGCCATTGTCGAAGCCTCTTCCGAACACGGCTTTCTCCGTATCAGCCCCCCCAGCGAGATTTGCTTGCACCGAACTGACCAGGATCGTGTTCTGGTCAATGAGTAGCAGCCGACTGATCGTGATGGGGTCCGAGTGGTCGGTCGCAGAACCGTTCAACCATTCTAACCCCGAGACGAACACCTTGACGTCGGGCAGGGCCGTTTCAACCCGGTCACGCAACTGGTCATCCACCGTGCCGATAAGAACATCGAGACCCGACTCCTGCGCCGCTTGCAGATGCTCTATCAACTTGTCTGTGAGCACCTCGTCCTGCCCGATGATGAGGACGATCTCTCGGCCAGCGGCATCGATGAGTTGTTGGGTACGATTCGCGATCGGCGCGCCGCCAGTCAGCGACCACACTTCATGGGTCACTTCCTCGTCGCTGTCCGGGAGTGATGGTTCGAGATCCCCAAGCGCGTCAACGAGCGTCTCCGTCCGCGACTTGTACTCTCGACGGAGCGTTTCAGCCGCCTCGTCGATGGGCACGGCCCGAAACTGCTGGGGATTCGAGTGTTGAATCTCGACGAGGCCCTTAGCCTCTAACACGCGAATCGCATCGTAGACGCGGGTTCGCGGAACGTCGGACGTGTCACCGATCTCTTTGGCCGTCCCTTTCGGGAGGCGTGAGAGTGCCACGAAGCTCTTCGCTTCGTACTCTTTCAAGCCGAGATTCTGCAGCAGTTCGATCGCTCGTTGATGGTTCGATAAGTCTGTCATAGGGTCCCAACCATACGACCGGCGAATGAGTCGCCGGTACCGTCTCTTGTATTCTGTCGCCACTCACAAGTCAGTTCCTGTCCAGCGAATCGTGTGCGTCCGACAAGACTGGCGTTCATAGCTGTTCGAAGGGATGCGACGAACTTGAATCACACTCATACAATTCCCATCAGTTTGCGAATTCCGTGTTTTGACGCCCCATGAAAACAGGTTTTCGCATTTATTTGGTATTGAAATCGTAGAATATCGTTTTATAATTGCGGAATTAGTAATCGGAGGTGGCTACTCCTCTTCCCCCACTGCGACGTCATCACCTGCGGGCGTAAACTGAAAATGATTGAACGGCTGCATCTTGCGCTGTTTCATGAGTTCGGAACTCTCGATGGAGAGGCCGAGCTCGTGGATGGCGTCCGTAATCCGGATGATATCTTCCGTGCTTGTCGCGACAACGTCGATGTGGATGTTCTGCCGGCCAATCATCATCTCCCGAAGGTCGACCACCCCCTTCACGTCCATGACCTGCTCCGCCAATTCGCCGCGTTCGGTCGGTGGAGCAGTACACACGAAGAGGACTCGAAGTGGGGGGGTTCGCCACTTCGTAATCGATCTCGGGATGATACCCTTTGATGATACCGTCCGCTTCGAGTTGGTCGATGCGATTGCGCACGGTGGCCGGTGAGACGCCGACCGTATCGCCGATCTCTTGGGCGGTCGTCCGTCGTGCTTCCTGCTGGAGCATGTGGAGAATCCCCCGGTCGACGTCGTCTAACTCTCTGGCCATGCGTGTGACTCCACGGGCAGCCCGTATGTACTCTGGGTGTAGCACCACCATCGAACCGAAGCATGACCTCTGTATCATCGAAACAATCAGTCACCCAGATAATCACAACAGAACTATAGCAGGCGAGTTCGAAGGGGGAACCGGCACGGAGTTCGAACGGGTCCCAACCAATCGTCACTCCGTGCTAGAACTGCCACTCCTGTGGCAGTTTCCGTGAACGTGACTTCTGGTCGCCGTTCGTAGTCGGTGGATCGGGGTTCTCCCCCAAGTGGAGATCATCTGACCGTGACTTCTGACAGGCCTCCCTCTGATGTTCCTCGTCATTTTGTCTGAATTGTTGCCGTCAGTTCGAATGAAACGGTTAGTTCACTCAATTTATCGCAAAAACCCATATGCTGTGGTCGCAATGTCCATCCAACCAGACCGAAGTTCACCGTTCAATACGGCCACCAAAGAATGACTGACGAGAATCCATCCTCTGACCTGGAACGGTCGGACGAGACTCCTGAACCAAACCACACCACAGTCGACTGGTCACAAGCTACCGAACCCAGTATTGCCGTTGTCGACACTGTCGCTGCCGACACTGGACGTGAGCCGACAGACATCCCACCGTTGTACAATTCCATCTACCCCGATGCATTAGACGCACTCCTGACGGCGACGAGGAACGGCTCGGTTCCCGACGTCCGTGTGACGTTCACGTACGATGGGATGGACATCACCGTTACTGGTGGCGGAACGGTCACAGCACGCGAGAAACGCCTGCGAGTGGCCACGCGGGGCGCGAGCACCGGCCAGAAGAGGCGACCAATGCGGCTGACCGATGGCGTGGTTCGGCCAACGGTTAGTCCGACCACTCGTCGGAACTTCCGTCTTCAATCCCCTTCAGGACGATCAAGAGCGGTTTGATTTCGTTGAACTGCGACCCTTTCTCAACGCTCTGTTCCTCCCGGTTCCACTGGATGTACCCGTGGTCTTCTAATTGGGGAAGGTGAACGTGCGCCATCGCAATTGGCAGGGTCTGGTCTTCGGCACTCGTCGCTGAATCACTGGCTGTGACCGTCCGGTCGGCTTGCGGGTTGGCCGCCAGTAAGTCGAGCAACAGCCGTCGTCTGTGGGCGTTTGACAGCACGCCGAGCTGGGTATCGAGCATTGTGACACCGTTACGCCAGTACTGCCCCCAATTCCAATAAAGAGCCACCATTTTCCAAAAGCCTGCTTGTTTGAGGAAGTGAGTGACACATCACTCCAAGACCGAATACAGAAACCGCAGTAGAAACTCCTGTATTGACCTGTGGCTGCATTCCATTCGATAAGTGCTACCGTGACGAACTCGTCGGCATCCTCCATGTGTCGATGACTCCCGTTTCAGGCAGTAGCAGTCGGGTGGCGGTCTTTTTTACTTCGAAGCGGGTACTCTGTACTGGACACCCTCCATGTGCCACGAGCCCGACCGTCGCACACTCCTCACCGTCACCGGCGCAACGCTCGCCGGTGCACCGCTCGCTAGCTGGCTGTCAGCAGCAACTTAGGGAGGTGCCAATGACGAAACGACGATCAAGAGTGTCTCGAGCGAACACGACGCCATCGTCCATGTCGGCCTGGAGGGCAGGTTCCTCTTCGAGCCAGTCCGACTCGAAGTGCGACCCGGTGCCACCGTCCAATAGATCTGGGAGTCCGACAACCATAGCATCGTCGTGGCGAACCAACCGAAAGACGCCAGCTGGGACGGCTCGCCCGACTCGGCGTCTGCCGTGTACGATATCGGCTTCAGCTTCACGTACTCCTTCGATGTCCTCGGGACGTACGAGTATTACTGCCAGCCACATTGATCCGTGGGCGTGACCGGGGAAGTCGTAGTGGCTGAATCACCACCGTGACTGGTCTCATCATGTTCGCGCTAGCGGGGTGGGTCGCCGGTCTGATTGAGAGTGAGGGTGACCAGAAGTAGCCGAGCAGTTGTCGGCGGTCGTACGAGCGCAACGACTAAGCTGTTAGCTCGCCTATATGTATACAGATTCGCCGCGAGCTGGGTGTTTTCTCACCGAGCTCAACGAGGATCAGGAGAAATAGTGACTCACTACGACCAACAGCAACTAGCACAGCCACTCACCCGCCGATGGATGCGAGTGAGCATTCTCAGCGGCCTCCTCGGAGGGGTGTTGATGGCGATCACGGGACTCGCCCTACTCAGTGTCCTGAACGAAGCGGAGTTCGTGATCGTCGAGCCACTTGGCGCTGTGGCGATGATCCTCCTGGCGCTCGCGCTTCCGGCGTTGTACGTGACCGAACGCCACTGGTTCGGCCGGCTTGCGACAGTCGGCTTTGGCCTTCTAAGCGTCGGCTGGATCGTGGCAACCATCGCACTCCCCGTGGCGATCTACGGCCCTGGAGTGGCGTTTCTCGCGTTCCTGCTCGGGATGCTCGTCGCCATGATCGGTGCGCTCGTGTTCGGTGGTGCGATGCTCCGCACCGACGCGATCACAGTGTCGCGACGTGGCGCATGGCTCCTTGTTGCCGCACTCCCGATCGGCGTCCCGTTCGCGATCGGGTTCACGACCTATGTGATGGGACAGGGCGCTGATCCGTGGGCTGGGCCGATGCTGCTCTACGGGCTCGCCTGGATCATCTTCGGGCGTGCTCTCTGGGAGCGCCGACCTGAGGTGCCTGCGACTGAACCGGCGCCTCAGTCGAACTGACTTTATGTCTGTGAGGAGTGCGAGACGGTTGCGAATGCGGATGTGAACGGTGCTGAAAATATTCGGCAAAAGGTACTCCCGAGTCTCGCCACGGATGACGGTACTAGGGATAACGGCTGGTTGGCACAGCCAGCGGTTCGCCTGTTCGATTGTCGTGAGGGTGGTTTCTCCCCACGAGAACGGGTTGCGAACCGCGAACTATAATATCCCAACTCGTGGGAATCCTCGCGCTGTAGCGCGGGGAGAATGTCAACCGGGGTCCAATCACGGGTGTGCGTACAGTGTGCATATGCATTGTTGAATTCCACAATTTCATTGGTAGTAACAATATCACGATTGATGATAACTAATTTTCAGACAGTCGCTCACACTCTCGATCCATAATCGCTTTCAGCGGTACTCAGTGAGTCAAAGCCACTCCGAAGATAGCAGCGGTGTTCGTGTAGTATCCATAATCGGCTCCAGCTTCCGCAAGGAGGGCCATACCCCGAGATGGAGAATCAATTAGGACGAAAACACAGGCAAGAGAGAAGAAAGTACCTCGTCAGCAGGACGTACCATGTGGTCGATCATCGCACTGTCGTGCGGTTTGGTTCAGCGACCGCTGACCGGGTTCCTGATTTCATAGCTAGTCAAAACCACCAGACTGAACCCGATTATGAAGATTTTATCCGGGAACGCACGATAGATTTTCACCTTCTGCGAGATCGGACCAGCTTGCTCACAACCGCTGAATCGATTGATTTCGGCTGTTTCAGCCATGTTCCCGTCCGGGTCGACACTGGTTTCTAGTTCCCTTTCACTCCTCTCTCATCACACGTATTTCGGTGAGTGAGGCCGATTATGAACACTCATTGAGGCTGTTTAGCCGGTGTAAAAACTTCATAATCGGTTCTCGTGTTTCGATTTCGATTATGAATTGGAGAAAACGACCCTCTCTCCGCTCTCACCCAACCAGATACACCGAAACCGGAACCCACATCCGCTTCGATCGTGCTCGCAGCCATCCCGTATAGGGAGTGGGATGCCATGTCTGTTCGTAGTATGCCAGCGAACGGTCGACGTTTACAGGCGATCGAGATGAATGCCACAGGGCGTGACCCGGAGGCACTTCACCTGAGGGTAACACCTGACCGTTCCTCGGCTCTTCAATTATTATAGTACTTTCGCTAGTTGTCCACTCTGGCTCACCAGCGCAGTTGCTGACACGTTGTGGAAGCGAAGCGGATGAATCAGGTCACTGATTCACCCGCTGTCCGGATATACTCGTGATGAACATCCCCCT
>NZ_JBPEHH010000164.1:0-6583 GCF_054177595.1 Haladaptatus ordinarius
GCCTCATTACGCACCAATCCGGACAGCGGCTGAATCAGGCGACTGATTCAGTCGCCTCATTCTGACTACTACGTGTCAGCAACTGGTCTCTTGAGCCAGAGTGGACAACTAGCGACATTACCCCCAGGTTGGTCTCCATCGTGAGGGCGACCCGGTAATAGGTATTCGTCTGGTCCCAGGACCCCTGCTCGGCGAGGTTATCTTTGAACGTGTCGTCGTACATGCCGACTCAACCACCACGGTGTAGTACCCTTACTCGAGGAGGTTTGCCCTGGCTCCTAATAGTTGGCGGGTGAGGTAAAGTTGGACCAACTTTTGGTCGTCGACGCCAACCCCTCTTCGATCGTTCCGGAAGCCCTATCGAAGGTAGACGCTTGAGCACGGACTCACTTATTCAGCGACGCACTCCGTTTGTATAGAGGAGCACACCTCCCGTACCAACCTGGAGCTCAGGGACCAACTCCGCTCGTTGGAAGAACGGTACGACATCTCCGAGAACGAGCGTGCTCGAGAACTCGTCGAACCATTCCAGTTGCGAGACTACCGTTCTCTAGAAGAACTCCCCGTTATACCCGCATGGCCTCTCCAATACGCGCTTCGGTCGGCTCTGCGAGGTATGGCTCGATGGCGGAGTAGTCGGACCACCCTTCGATGCTCATCATGGTTCGGATGTCGACCTGGCGCTCGACGAGATGATAGGTCGCCCAAGACCGGCGGAGATCGTGCGACGAGACTGACCGCTATCGCGGATCGTCGGATTGCTCTGCGATGGTGTGAACGGCCTCCTTGACCCATCGACGGACGGAGGGAGTGCTGGCGTCGACCCACGAGTCAGATAGACCAAGGCTCCGTTCACGGGTGTATTTGTGAATGTCGTCGGGCATCCACACGTCGCGTTTCTTCTTTGCCCCGCCTTTCGTATTCTTCCCCTGGACCTCGAAGAGCCAGATGTCGCCATCGTCGGAGTACCGCAGGTTGCTATCACTCGGGCAACTCACTTCTGACGCTCGAAGTCCACACCGCCCCATCAGCTGAATCGCCACCTCACGCTCCCACCCGTCTTCTCCAGCAGTTCGCTCCAGCCGGTCCAGTTCATCGGGAGAAAGCCAGCACTTTGTCACGTCATCGCTGTCGTCGACACGAACCATAACCGGATATCACTGTAAATCCGATTATAGCATTGGTTCTCTTGGGCCAACTTCACCGAATTATGCCGTCCAACGGCCGGTTCGTAATCGGGTTGTGAAAGAGGCCAATTATATTATGATAAATTTGTTAGCTATAAAGTATTGGATCTTGGTTAGTGATATACTACGGAAATGGCCCTGGAGTTCCAGATCGTCGATTGTCTAGCGAATCACTTCCTTACTCTGTTAGCCATGTTTACCCTCGTAGAGTTCGGCGAGGCTTGAAAATTAAAAGTTCTCGGGGGTTGTAAGTCCATTGCGAACTATCTGAACACATTTGAGCTGTACACCATCAATCTCATAGACGGTGGCGCAACAGTGGATTTACGGGGAATGGGGAAGTGAATTCTCATAGATTAGTATAGCATACTAACTATCTGAGAGTTATTTCTCGGATGGGGGTGGCATATCAATCCCTGTACTCTTGGCTAACCCGTGGAGTTTGTCCATAAATGCTTCGTCGTATGCTTCTTGAGCCGCCCTGTATTCGCGGAGTAGCTCGTGGTAAGTATCTTGACGCATTCCTTTCAGCCGTGGCGGTACCTCCCGCTCTTGAGAATTTGGACGAGTTGGCTCGATGCCAAGTTTTCGCTGCACTTTCTGAAAGCGCCGTTTTGCTTCTTTCATCTTATCGCCCGATTCACGGCTCGACTTGTAGCCAAGGTCGTGACATTCGCGACAGTGGAAGTAAATCCTACTTGGCGGTTTGTATAGCTTCCCGACGCGATCGTCACACTCCGGGCAGTGGAACCATGGACGCTCCCCGCCGAAGTTGCACTCGGTGTACTCAATCGGGATTTCGTATTGAATCTCTCGCTGCTCTCCGCTCGGGTAGGTAACCGTGTAGCCAATATGGAGGAAATCGCCTTCGTCTGCGACGTGAATCTTGATGCTGGAGCCGTCTTCTTTCGATCCGCCCCACCAAAGCGGCCCTTTATATCGATTCTCGATAGCGTCTGTGAGTTGGTTCACATCCAACTGGAGACACTCTCCGACTGTCGGTGTCGTTGCATAAGTGTCTCTCCCTGAGCCGAATCCACCCATACTAAGCGCGTTACCAAGGTAGCCCGGAGTCGTTCTTTTCCTCGCCCCCGACAGAAATCTCTGCCGAGCGCGTCGTAGTCGCCTTTGCTTCCGTGATACCCGCACGGTCGAGAACTGCTTGAGCGGCTTTCAACTGAATACGCTCGTCTTCGGCGTCGAGGAGATCACGCATCACCTCGGCAGCTTCGGGGACTGCCTGCTGTAGTTCTCCGCGGGCGAGCTCAACCGCAGGCTTCTCGTCGGTCGCGGTAGTCGTTGATTGCGACGACATCGAGTATATAGACGCACTCTTTTTCCATAAATCAATAGGCGAACTGCGGCTTCTTCTCTCCCCGAATCGCGCACCATCGCCCGATTTTCCTCGTTTCAGGTATGCGCATACCCTCGCAGAATTGCAATCGAATGCAACCGGATATGATCGAACTCTTCCCCGAATGGCGGACAGTCTCCCGCGAGACACACCATTCTTCATCTGTTCTCCAGCATGGCCGACAGTCGACCATCGCGTCACGAGACACCTCGGTTCCATTGTAATCTGGAGATTTTCGCCGCTTTACTTTGCCTTCGCGCGCCCGCGCCTGAACTCTCATTTTCACGGGGTGAATCGCAAGACTGCGTCAGTGGAGTGTTGAGAGCTCTCGGATTGTCTGACACACCGCACAATCAGCAGTCCCCCGGTTTATTGCACCTTACCTTCGAGTGCACGTGCCCGCGCCTGAACTCTCATTTTCGTGGGGAAAATAGCCAGATGGCAGCGTCCCACAGGTGAGACTATCGAGGAATCTGACATATACAAGATCGATAGCCCTCCAGCGTCAATCGGCGCTCGCGCACGTACACCCGAAGTATTAAATTTCGGGGCAATCGCAAGACAGTGGCCACTTCAAATGTGACAACGCAGAAAGTCTGATATGCGTACCATCGGCACCCTCTCCGCTTCGATCGGCGACACCCATCTCTCGCGTTGTCGGCGTTCTCGAGAGAGCTGAGAGAAAGAGGTATGGCTATGTTGAAACTATCAATCTGTGACAGACTCAAAAGAGCGTGCTGAATACACAGCGCTTGTTCAGCACGTGGTGGGTCGGTGTGTCGGGATAGAAACAGAAAATGGAATGGATCGGCGAGTCCCATTTCGGTATGTGTCGAATGGTTGGAATTGAAAGAGTGCTCTTCGTGGTTGTATTCTTGGGGTTTGTCTCTGCTCGCGTAGAACCAAGTGATCAGGTTGCGGTTATTCTCCGGCCTCGAGGGTGGAAAGGGTACGTTCGGTCACCAGTCGGTCTGCCCGGTCGGAGCCGAGGCCTGATACTGCTTGAAAGGCTTCTTGGTCTGCGTCAAGGTACGCCTGTTCACTGTCAAAGTGGTCCGCGACTCGCCATGCGAGCGTCTCACCGATGCCAGTGACACGTGAAGCGTTTTCAAAGATTCGGAGGAACTCGTCAGTGGGAACGACTTCTTCGCCGTTCATCTCCAAAATCGTGATATCACCTCGATCTTCTAGCAGTCGGAGTGCAGTCCGGGTCGTGCTTTCATCGACTCCGCGGACTTTCGCGTAATCGATGATGGTGTCTTGTGGGAGTACGTAGGCTGAGGTGACGGTTTGGTCGTCGATTACATCCTTGATGGTGTGGAGTATCAGGTCGTCTTTGTCGAGCCATGTATAGTCGATGCTGTCCGGAATGCTTGAGTGATTGTCTCGGAGCTGGTCGATTTCGTCCTGGATTTCCTCCCGGGTCAGTCCGGTCCCGTCGATGAGGTATCGTTGGATTCGTCCTCTATCGACGAATAGCTCGGTGTGGTCCTCGTGACGATTTTCTCGGATGACGACCAAGGTGTGTCCATCAGTGGAGATTCCGTAGCCGATAATCTGCATGTTCAGGTCTGTGAACAAGGAGAGATCGGTCTCCCGGTTGTAATATGTGGATGGGGAGAGCGTCCGTTGAGGAATACCGTAGTAAATCAGATAGTCGGAGATGTTGAGAGTGATGATGCATTTCAGAATGTCAAACAACGTCAGGACAGTGTTCAGGTAGTTTGCGTTCTGGTACCGCAGTTGGCCGTGGGCAAGCCGGTTTCTGAGATTCAACCCTTCGCGACTCGTGTACCGATACCGGAGGTAGATGGCGTAGTGGCGTCCGAACAGGTTGCTTCCGTCGATGAACAGTCCTCCGAGCAGTTGTTGCTGGGTTCCTTCTTTGATGATGGTGTATGCGGGTCTTCCAATTGATTGGAGGGTATCAACGATCGCTGCTTCAAGATGGGGGACCAAGAGAAACAATGCTTGGATGTGGTTATCCTCGTGGAGATCGAGTAATGCGTCGGTTAGGAATGCTTCTGTATCGGGGGAGAGCGTGTCTCCGACTCTGAATATGTGGATGATATCGGATGTGGTGATGTGCCCTTCTTTGAACAGGCGGTACAGCGCGTTCCCCAGCGACGACATCTTCCCTGCTACGTGGTGGCCGTAATTGTTCGGAATTGTCTCGGGGTCAGAGGGATCGACGGAGAGCGTGTGTGCTTCAGGGGAGATAATTTGGCGGCTGACTAGCTGGGAGATAACGAACTCTTCTGCTGACAACCGAATCCGATTCGGATCGGGAATGAGGCTGTTGGAGAGTACCAAGCAGTAGAGGGCGTACGAGCCGGACCTGGAGGCCTGCTTCACTTCTTTGAACCAATCGACGTAGGCCTGTGCGATATGTTCCATCTCTTCTGCAACGGCCTGCTGAAGGCTTTCACCTTCGACCCCTTCTACATCCAGGTCATCCGGGTCGAGTTCATGGAGTTCGTTTTCGGTCCCAGTTCGACGGGCCTGGAGGGCTTCCTGTTTCCAGTCACGCTTTTGTTCGTCGGTCAGATATTCGTCGCATTCGGCGACACCGCTTTGAAGAACGTCAGCTTTCTGTAACTGGCTTCTTTGCCCGATTAGGTCTGCTTCTGTACGGTACGAGTTAACGAGTTCGTTCTCCACGTCTGAAGTGTCACGATCACATTTTTGTTTGAACTCGTGTAGCAGCCGGAGGTATTCTCTTAGCCTGTTAAAACGGTTGTCTGTGCGATGTGAGTCCGTGATTATCTCGATTAAGTCTATCCACCGGTCTCTGTGGGAATCCACCAAGTCATCGATGTTGTCAATTGTGGATTCGATCATCAAAGTGATGATGTTGGCTGAGACGTCTGAGCGGTGGTTTTCCAGAAATTCGAGTGTTGCTTCGAGTTCGTCTGATACATCGTGGCCCTGTAATCTCGCCTTGAGGTGGATCCGGTGATGTTGATATTGGGCAACCACATTCATCCATCCGCGATCCTCTGCATCGGAGATGGCGTCTTCGAATTGATCCAGTGCGTCACGGGCTGATTGGAATGTGTTGTCGCCATACCAGTCCTCAAGATTATCCACTATTTCGGGAAGCAGGTATTCGCCGTTCATTTCATCGAGATGGAGTTGAGTCTCGTCGCTGAGTTCTTCCTCATCCTCCACGGATTCGAAGAGTTGGTCTAATTCAAGAGCAAAGTGAATATCTGCGTCAGGATCGGTTCTCACCCTGTCGAGCGTGTCGAGTAAGCGGGCCATATCGGATGATGTTTCTCAGATAATGTAAAGTCATACGACCCTCTCCTTGTGAAAACAGTTCTACCTAAATGATTTTAGTTGTATTTCGACTATCATACATGTTCTTGGATTCCAAGTGTAAATATAAAGTTAGTAGTGGAGATATAGGTGGCACTCGCCTGTCTCTGCCGAGATCTTTAGCCGAATCCGGGTCCTCGACTGCGACAAAATATCCTTTATTTTACTCATGATCAGTTTGGTCTCATCGAGGCCCGCTGCCCGGGCCTCGATTCGGTCGTCGAGCTGTTCAATCTCGTCAGTCAGCGTATCGATCACTGACAGATACGATGAGAGCAACCCATCCCATGGAGCCGGGAGCGACAGCTCCTCGAGAACCGCTCGTCCTTTCACGGACAACGGCTTCACTTGGCGGGTGATGCCGTTGTCCAGCAGCAGTGAGTGGATCTTGTTGGTGAAACTCGTCCGTTCCTCCAGCAGGCTGATCCGGCTGCGCACGAGTGCGCGGCACTCCCTGATCTCGTCGGTCGGAACGTAACTCTCCGGAACCGACCCCAACCAGACCAGCCGAGACAGTTCTTCAGCGTCGATCTCGTCGGTTTTCTTGTCTGTGTCAGCAATCGCTTTCAATTTCGGCGGATGGCCGACAGCCACGTCAAGATATTCGCTAGTTGTCCAGTCTATCGATCACGGCACGAACAGGTGCGTAGAAATAAACCAGACGTGGGACAGAGTCAGGACGTAGCCTCGGTAGAAGATAGCGCAACGAAGAGAATATGTC
>NZ_JBPEHH010000165.1:0-6257 GCF_054177595.1 Haladaptatus ordinarius
GACGAGTGCGAAACCCGCACAGATGACGCTTTCGGCGTATTCGGACTGAAACCTACGGCATTGCCGGAATCCCACTGTTGTGGGAAGCCCCGTCGTTTACGACGGGGAGGATGTCACTTGCAGAAAGAGGAGGTGCGCGCGGAACATGTCCGCGACGCACTCTGGCAAGGTGCGGATGATGAAGACGATGTGCTGCCGTACGCGCGGGAACACAACCTCGTGGTCGTCACAAGCTCGTGGCCTCGTGGTCGTCACAAGCTCGTGGTCGTCACAAGCTCGTGGTCGTCACAAGCGACGTGAGGGACTTCGGCGACCTACCAACTGCTGCCCACGCAGGCATCGTGCTACTCTACGACGACACGATGCCCGCCTACCGCGTCGCATCAGCCCTCATCGCGATGGTTGACGCCTACCCAAGTCGCGATGCGTTTGTGGGGCGTGAAGAACTCGATTCGTGGACGACCGTCCAGTCACGTTCGACCCGCACGTCGATGGTGTGCGCCTCGTCTTTGTCCCAATTGCGCACCGATAGCCGGGCCAGTTTCGTCTTCGACCCGAGCAATGGAATTGCATCGAGACACCCCGCAAGACTCGACAGTCCCATCACACCGAAGAACCCGAGGAATGAATGACGGTTCATGCTCTCTCTGTCTCTTTATCAACTATATCTAATGTAAATTACATATTAGTCAAGACTTCCGCACCACGAACGAACCAGCCAGTGGGATGAAAGATACGCGCTGTGTATGCAGCACGGGTACTGAAACCTATCACCGAGTGAGGGTTTCAACAGGGCCGATGAGTTAGACCGTGTGAGATGACGACGTTTGCAAGACTGGTCCTTTTCCGACTCGGGACCGACACCGGATTCGGCTACGACTGCTGTAGGGGTCTATCCACCGATCCGGTATCGATCGGACGAGGCGGCTGCTGCCGTGCCGTCGACGTCAGGTGGTCGACGACGTACTCTGCATCCCTGCCGACGCCGGTAAACAGCCCCGACGTCATCGCGTACATGAAGAATAGGCCGACGAAGTACAGTCCCGGCTCGTCTGGGACGACGCCGCGCACGTGGACGGGCTCCTTGGGCTGTTCCTTCCCGTCGAAGATTGGGAGGCCAATCCACGAAAAGTCAGGGCGGAAGCCAGTGCACCAGATGACGTTCTCGACGTCGAGAACGTCATCATCCCCGACGACGGGGTGACCGTCGCGGACGCCGGTCGTGCGAGGCACCCGCTCGACGCCAGCCGCGGCCAGGTCACTCGGCTTCGTGCGCACCAGCGGGCCGCCCTGTGAGAGCACCTTCGGGCGGATACGGCGCCCGATCGGCGTCCCCGTCGTGAGGATTCGGTGGAAGAGCACGCGCATCACGAACGGGACTCCGAGATGACGGCCGACCCACGAGTCGATGTGGAACGGCACGTGGCCGACGTCCCGGCCTGACAGCCACGTTTCGTGCTCGGAGGCGACATCGAGGGCGATCTCGGCACCGGAGTTGCCCGCGCCGACGACGAGCACGTCCCCATCCTGGAGCTGATTGGGGTTGCGGTAGTCGCTCGTGTGCAGTTGGACGACGTCGTCGGAGAGCTCCGTCGCGAGGTTCGGGACCTTCGGGACCTGATAGCTCGCCATCGCTACCACGACGTTGTCCGCCTCAATCCGCCGGTCGCCCGCAGTGACGAGGAAGCCATCGTCGCTCCGTTCCAGCCCGTCCACGCGGACGCCGAGTTCGACGGGCAGGTCGAACCGCTTGGCGTAAGTCTCCAGGTAGTCGGCCACCTCGTCCTTTGTGGGGAAGGTGTACGGTGAGCCCGGAAAGTCCATCCCCGGAAGGCTCGAGTAGCGGGCGGGCGTGAACACCCGAAGGGAGTCCCAGCGGCCCCGCCATGCGTCGCCGACGCGGTCGCTCGCATCAAGGATGATGAAGTCCTGGTCGTGCTGCTGCAGATAGTACCCAGTTGCCAGTCCGGCCTGACCGCCACCGATAATGACGGTGTCGTATCGTTCGACCATGTTTTCGCTCCTTGGTACGTATACGCGCCGGAGGGAAGTGATGATGCCGCGTGCAGTATTTCATCCCCTGAAATCTCGGCTAGGCCGGGTGCTCGCTACGTGAGAGGCTCTCGGCGGACCGGTTTGCCAGTCCGATGGCGGCGGTCGTCACCAGTGGCGTTACGACGGCACGTGGGACTCGAAGGTGACGGGGTCTACTGGGGTCGCCTCCGCGCGAACCTGCTCGAAGACCGAGATGGCCCAGTCGCGGGCCTCCGGGGCGTCGGTGTCGATGACCGCTACGAGTGCCCCAGTCTCGGCGTCATGGCAGCAGATGCCGGCCCGGTCGTCCACGATGCCGAGGCCACAGCGGTCGCCATCGGGGAGGTGGTCGTGGACGAGGACGGTCGCGTTCTCGCAGGCGGCGACCTCCATGATCTGATCCGGATTCCAGGCGACCATCCCCTCCAGGGCCTCGGGCGTGAACACGTACTCGAATGTCATTCCCTCGAGGACCGCGCCGCAGGCCGTCTCGAGGTTGCTTGACTTGTAAACGATATTGTCGAACCCGCGCAACGACGAGGTAGACGCGATGAGCTGGCTGAGACGCTCGACGGGCTCGTAGGGGTACCCTGGCCCGGGGTAGGAGACTACCGCGTCGGCGAAGAGGTCGACGGAGAAGCCCGGCATCTCGACCGGCAGCCACTCCCAGACGTCGCGAAGTTTCTCCTCGATCTCCATCGCGTCCCGGAGAGCCAGGAACCAGTCGGCGACGTACTCGCCGAGGGGGGTCAGTCCGTACGTGGGGCCCTCCCTGACGAGCCACCTACGCTCTTGGAAGTCGGTGAGCACCCGTCCGACGGTTGGCGAGGAGGCGCCAGTGGCCTCACACAGCTCTCGACGGTCGGCCGGTCCGTCGCACAACGTTTCGAGGACGCCGACGCGGTGGGCCGACGTGGCCAGGAATTGGATGGTGTCGATTCCCGTAGTCATGTGTGATGTAGGAGGGCGAGGAACTTAGCGTTTCTACCTCCTGTTCGGGCCATTCGTCCTCGTCGGATTCGCGTTGAGCGACAAGCTCCTCGTCGATTATCACGCTATCGCTACTCGCGGGCAGGTGTATCTCCATTTTAGTCTGTGTGACGACACTTGTGCGTGTGATACGGATTCCTGTCTTGAAAAACGAAGTTCGTTTCTTATTAGTAATGGGCCGGAAGTTTCAAATAGGTTTACATCGTCCCGCAAAAGGAGAATCGATAACGAGCTAGAAGATTCACCGGATATGCAACCACGTACTGAGATGCCAAAGCTGGCATTTTTTCTCATCATAGCGGGAATACTACTTGTCGGAGTGACGTTCGGTGCCAATTGGGCGCTTGCACCGAACACGACGAAGATAACATCCCAAACCAATACCACTGTCCTCGTTGGAGTCCAGGGCCCAGGCTGGGGTGGAAATGTAACCGCACTCAATAACAATGGAAGTGTGCGGTGGACCATCGGGGACGCGATCAGTTATCAGGGCGTTTCGTATCTCGACAACGGAACAGTATTAGCGACCTATGCCGACAAATATCGGCGGTGCGGCCCGTACACCCCGCCCTGTAAACGAACGGGCGTTCGGTTCATCGACCTGCAATCAAAGCCGACGGTCACCAGTGAATGGAGCTACCCGGTTCGAACGCGGAAAGACAGCGAAGTTCACGACGCGGAGATGCTGCCGAACGGGGAGTTGCTCGTCGCGGACATGGAGTACGAGAGTATCTATACGTACAACCTCTCAACCGGACAGCAGACGTGGGTCTGGAACGCGAGTCAGTATTATGACGCCCCGCCCGATCCCACAAAAACCGACTGGCTCCATATCAACGACGTCGATCGGATCGCACCGGGGCGATATCTCGTCTCAGTCCGGAACACGAACCAACTCATCATCGTCGAGCGCGGAAAAGGGGTCGTTGAAGTAATAAACGAAGATCGTGATCCAACGCTACTGAACAAGCAACATAACCCACACTGGCTCGGGGAGGGGGCCGTCCTCGTGGCGGACTCAGAGAACAATCGCGTTGTCGAACTGCACAAAAACGAGTCGACAGGACGATGGGAGGAAGCGTGGGTCGTATACGAAATTGGTGGAATCCCTCTCGATTGGCCCCGCGACGCCGACCGTCTGCCAAACGATCACACGCTGATCACGGATAGTCGAAACAACCGCGTGGTCGAGATACGGCAAAATGGAAGCATCGTCAACAGCTATCGGGTTCCGAATTTGCCGTATGAGGCCGACCGAGTGCCATACGATGAATCGCTCGGACAACCCTACCGATTAGCGGGTGAGAATAAGAAGTTCGGTGACCAAAGCTCGGATATCCCAGTTCTTTCCGTACTGCTTACGGGCGCCCAGCACGTCGTTCCGCTTCCATTTTGGGTCTCCGAGTTACATGTGTTCGCGGTGCTTGTCGCCGTTAGCTTGTGGGTTGTGGCTGGGGTGTTGCTGATAACAGCGTGGTGGACATCAAGAACATCGAACTGAGACATTATGGGCTCTGTTGACTACTTCGCTACGGTCTGTTCCGATCGTGGTTCATCCTAAATCACCCAATCGCTGTCTGTATGGGAGTTTATTTTATATTTATGACCATAAAACCTAAATGGCGTGTGAACAATTATCATGTGGCGAGGGTTCACAATCGACATACCCACGTCTGCCGCCATCACCATGACGTGTAATCGGCCCTCGCCGCCCTGTTGATAGTAGTTTGTAGTACATACGCGCGTCTTCAGACGCCGGTCGAACGATAGACCGGGCCGATACACTGCCGTCGATGGACGGGCAGGATATCCGTTCCCAGTACGTTTAAGCGTCTGTATTCCCTGTTTCAAGGAAGACGTCACGGGAGTTGGTCAACCGCATTCGGGAGGTCGGTGGGGTCTTCCCATGGGATAACGCGATCGGCAGCGGCTTCTTCGAGTACGGCGAGATGGGATGCTGCGATGCCGTTGTCATAGTGGTTGCGCATCTCTTCGTCGGTGGCGTAGATGCGTTTCAGGAGCCAGAGGATATTGCGGACGCGAGTCTGGTAGTGATAGAGAAAGCCGAGTTCCCAGACATGCCCGCCGTCGTAGTCCTCGAGGATGCCAACGATGTACGATGCCATCTCAGAGAGGATGTCGAATGCGGGCGCCCAGAGGTCGAGTTCGTCGCCGCTGAACCCGAAGTCTTCTAATCGGAAGGCTGTCGCGTCCAGTCGGTCTGACAGGAGGTTACAGACCCGTTTTCGGCGTTTGCCTGGCCCATCGTCGCCCCCACGGCCAATCACCAGGTATCGTCGGTCCGCACGCTTGAGTTCCTTCAACCGGTCGCCGTGCAGGCCGTTTTTCAGTTGCTCGTGTTGCTTTGGTGTCGGCTGAAGTGTGGCGTCGTCGATGAGTTCGTCGGGATCGACATCGTCGCGATATTCGGTCTGGCCGTTGGTCGTGTCTTCACTATTCGTCATCCTATCTCGGACAACAGATGAACGACTGAAAGAGGTACTGGTCTGCCAATTAGTTAATGTACTAGTTAGGATACCAGTTGAAGATAATGACCGTATGTTTAATGATGGGCAAACGCGTATTCTTGCATATGTACCCGGACACGTCGCAGTCGAATCCTAGCAAGGGGCAGGCAGACCCCGAGGAATTCGATGCGTGGATGGCGCTCCAGAAAGCGACCGATAAGACGCGTGCGAATCTCATCGCCGACATCGTCGGCCATCCGAAGGGTGCGCCGAGCGTGAAGGAACTCGACTATATGAACCCAAGCCTCGAAGCCGACGCCATCCGCCGACACCTCAAAACACTGCAATCGGTCGGTGTCGTCACGGAACTTGTCGTCGAGCCAGGTGACCGCATCCGTGGGTACCCCTACAAGTTCTACCGACTTACGAAGAATGCGCGTGCTCTGTTCGACAAGAACGACCTGTTCCCCGAAGGAGCGTGGCAGCGACAGTACGACCGCGTCCAGAAGTCCGGTGAAATCAAAGAACTCGAGGAGATGCCGCGGCCAGCTGAAGCTTGATTTCTCCGGCTATAGCCGTGGGATTCACGCGTCTTCAGGCGCGGGAGGATGTCAACTGTAGAACGAACTCTGTACCAGCTACTACACTGAGGGTGTCATAGAACGATTAGCACACCAAAGAGCAGGGTGAACGCTGATGTGGAATGAGTTCAGCGACCCTGCAAGATGATCCTTCGGTAGAGTCCTTCTTCAATGTCGTGGAGAC
>NZ_JBPEHH010000166.1:0-6218 GCF_054177595.1 Haladaptatus ordinarius
TCGATGTAGCGGATGGAGAGCGAAGCATTTGGCCTGCGTATGAAACCACTGTTGGAGATGAGCTAGACATCTTGTTCGGGGTGTTCCGCCGGGAACACCCCTTTCTCCTGCGCCCTCAGAGGATGTGTCTCGCAATACGCTCATCAGCTCCCGAGCAGTTGTCCCTGGGAGTGAGAGCCTTTGTGGATTCATCCATCGAGAACCAATAGAACCGCGCCAGTAGCTCCCCGCTCGCGGCTTCACTCGACGATCTCTACATCGAATTTCGAACGCCATCGATAGCGGCGACCTCCCCAGACGAAAGTCCGCCGGGAAAGGGCGTACGCAAAGACCGGCACCTGCACGAGTGTTGCGGGGTACGCCAGCAGAAACGTCCATCGACGTACTCCGAAGGTCTTGTAGATCCCGAGTTGAATCAAAGTTAAAAGCACCAGCGCCGGAAGGGGATAGAGGAGCGCTCCGGCTGTCGATAGCGATGCGACCACGCTCATCACCGCGAATCCCGATGGATCATGCCACCGGACAATCTGGGTGAATCGGACGTGGCGTTCGGCAGTGTCGCGTAGAGAACCACCCATTGGAACGATTCGCGTTCGACGGAGGGGCGTGACATCAAGATACTCGGTGAGTATACCATCGTCACTCATTGATCGGCGAAGGTCCCGCAGGAACGAATCCACGTCTAAATCGGCTCGTTCAAACATCACAGCGCCACCCCACACGATGTCCTCCTGATATGTTCCGAGCGTGCCGCCGATGGCATAAATTGGCTCTAACAAGGTGGCCAGCGGGTCGCGTCCAACGAAGAACGGCAATTCCGTTACTGGACCGTGCTTCTCGTAATCCGTGTGGAGTTCCGCGAGCCAGTCAGGTGGGTGGTCAAAGTCGTCGTCGGTCCAGACGATTCGGTCGTTGGTGGCAGCCTCCATGCCAGCGGCAATTGCATTCGCCTTGCCCGAACAACCCCTCGGATCACCAGCGATGACCAGTCTCGCGTTTTGGATTTCAGCAACGTGTTCTGCCGCGGGTGCCGTCTTATCGTCACAAATGACGAGAAGTTCATCGGATGGTGCGAGCTGTGCAGTGAGGTCTTCAATGACGGGCGACAGCGTGTTCGTTGGGAGGAGGACACTCGTTGGCGGGGCCATCGACGTGTAGAAGTGTACCAGCCGAGGGATAAATTCACGTGGTTTACTGCTTGGTTCGCGCTATCTATTCAGCACAGCCGCCGGAATCTATCGACACGTGGGGATTTCGACGGCGCCACCAGAACCTATCTCCGGCCTCGCAACCATCTCTCTACGATGTTCGACATAGATTCACTCGACCACGAACGACACACACGACGCGCAATCGAACTCGCGCGTGAGGCGGGCGAACGCGGTGACGGCCACTACGGGTCGGTGTTAGTTCGTGACGGGGACATCGTGATGGAGGAGACGAATCGCGAGTCCACGGACGACGACATCGCGCTGCATCCGGAACTCACGCTCGCACGCCGCGCCGCACGCGACCTCACGGTCGTGGAGCGTGCCGAGACGGTGCTGTACACCAGCACCGAACCGTGTCCGATGTGCGCAGGTGGTATCGGCTTCGCCGAACTCGGCGGGGTCGTCTACAGCGTGTCGGGCGAACGCGCAGCCGAGGAGTTCGGTGGGTCGCCCAGCGTCTCCTGCGACGAAATCTTCGAACGGATGGGTCGAGACGTCGCCGTGCTCGGTGGCGTCCTCGAATCAGAAGGGCTGGCCGTACACCGGGCGTTCCGGTGACCGAGCCTCCGTCTCGAGATGACGGTTCTCTGTGGCTCGATACGGACTCGTCGCTGTATCGAACGGAAAAATGAAAAACGAATTCGTTCCGCGTGGGTTGTCTACTGCGGGCTCGGACTGCCGGGGCCGGAGGTGCCGCCGATGTCGTGTTCGAGGGCGCTTCCGGTGATGTTCTTCAGGCGGTCGATGAGGCTGTCCTTCTCGGGTTCGCCCGCGAGCGCGACTTCGAGCACCTCGCTGATGTGCGAGACGGGGATGATCTCTATCATCTCCTCGTACTCTTCTTCTATCATCACGTCCTGTTCGTTCGCCTTCGGGATGATGACCGTCTTGATGCCGGCCTTCGCGGCGGCCTCTATCTTGTGGGTCACGCCCCCGACCGGGAGCACGTCGCCGCGCACCGACAGCGAACCGGTCATCGCGACGTCCTGTTGGACCGGCGCATCTTCGAGCGCGCTGATGACGGCGGTGGCAACCGTGATGGACGCCGAGTCGCCGTCCACACCTTGCTGTCCGGCCTGGACGAACTGGATGTGAACGTCTTTCTCGCTGATGTCCTCGTCGCTGAACTTCTTGATGATGGCCGAGACGTTCTTCACGGACTCCTCTGCCATCTCCTTGAGTTGGCCGGTGGCGATGACGTTGCCCGGCCCCTGCGACGGCGCGACTTCGGCCATCACGGGGAGCATGATACCGCTGTCTTCGCCCATGACCGCGAGACCGTTGACGCGGCCGATGACTTGGCCGTCGGAGACGGTGAGTTCGTAGTCCTTGCGGCGCTCGATGTAGTCGTCGGCAATCTGCTGTTCGATGGAGCGCGAGCGACGCTTGGCCTGCAGGACGTGGTCGCGCATCGTGTACTCGGCGTCTTCCGCGCGGGCGATGTCGCCAGCCACGCGGACGAGTCCACCGAGGTCACGCAGTTTGAGCGTGAGGTGGTCTTTCCGTCCGGCGCGACGCTGGGCTTCGAGGATGACCTCCTCGACTGCCTCCGCGCTGAAGTGCGGGAGCCGTCCGTCCTTCTCGACTTCCTGCGCGACGAACCGGGAGTACTTCCGGCGCATCTCCGGCGTGTCGTCGATGGTATCGTCCATGTACACCTCGTACCCGTACCCTTTGATGCGCGAACGGAGCGCGGGATGCATGTTCTCCATCGCATCCAGGTTCCCGGCCGCGACCATGACGAAGTCGGTCGGGACGGGTTCAGTCTGCACCATCGCGCCCGAAGAGCGTTCGGACTGGCCGGTGATGCCGAACTCGCCTTCCTGGATGGCCGTCATCAGCTTCTGCTGACTGCGGATGTCGAGCGTGTTGATTTCGTCGACGAACAACACGCCCTTGTTGGCCTTGTGGATGGCACCCGGTTCGACGCGGTCGTGACTCGGCGTCTCCATGCCGCCGGACTGGAACGGGTCGTGGCGAACGTCACCCAGCAGCGCACCAGCGTGGGCACCCGTCGCGTCTTCGAAGGGTGCGCTGGTCACGTCGCTGTTGTTGACCAGCAGGTTCGGAATCATCGCGTCGCTTCCGCGGGAACCGTAGCGGAACGCGAGGTAAATGACACCTGCTGCGAGGATACCGAGGAGTGGTCGCCCGGCGATGAGCAGCGCGTAGCCGACCACGATGGCGATGATGACCCACATGAGGAACGAACGCATCTGGTTTCGCTTGCGTGCCTCCTCTTTGTGGGCCTCGATGATCTGCTCGCCTTTCCCGGCGGGAACCGTCCGAACTTTCGGCTCGTTCCCGTCGTCTGGATTGTGGTAGACGAGGACGTCCTGTAGGTCCTCCTTGGGGAGGAGCTGGCTCATCGCTTTCGCTAGCATCGACTTCCCGGTACCGGGCGTGCCGATCATCATCACGTGGCGGCGCTGCTTGGCCGCCTTCATCACCACGTCACGGGCGTGGTCTTGTCCGATGACCTGATCGACCAGTCGGTCGGGAATCTCGACCTCTTCCGTGCTGTCTATCTCCAGTCCGCCAAGCAGGTCGTCATCGGGAACGTCGTCTAGGTTGACGTCCATTTCGCTGCCGAGGCTTTCGACCTCCTGCTCAGTTTCCTGCTCCGGTGGTGGAGCTTCGGTGTCGTTACTCATAGAATTCGTTCTGTGTAGCTGAAAACAGGGCAGGCGAACTGATATACTTTCTCCCTCTCGCCGAGTGTGACGTTCCCTCGTCGACGCCCACCGAGAGCACGCACGGACTGAAAACAGGTCGTAGAACGCTTCGCTTCCGACAGTGCGGTCACCAGACAGTGTCACCAATCGGGTTCGACCGTGACTCGTCACCCTTATAAAAACGTTACACGTCGATTCCACCATGACTCGCGGGTTCTACATCGGGCGCTTCCAACCCTACCACAACGGCCACCACAGCGTCGTCGAAACTATCGCCGAAGAAGTGGACGAACTCGTACTCGGAATCGGGAGCGCGGGCGACTCGCACACTCGTCACGACCCGTTTACGGCGGGCGAACGAATCATGATGATCACGAAATCGCTCGTCGACTTCGACCTCGTGACCTACGCGGTCCCCATCGAGGACCTGGACAGAAACTCGGTGTGGGTGAGCCACGTCCAGAGCATGAGTCCGGATTTCGACGTGGCATACTCGAACAACCCCCTCGTCATCCAGTTGTTCACGGAGGCGGGCGTCGAAGTCCGTCAGTCGCCCATGTTCAACCGGGGCGTGCTCGAAGGCACCGAAGTCCGCGACCGGATGGTCAAGGGGAACGACTGGCAGAAACTCGTTCCCGACTCGGTCGTCGAGGTCGTCGACGAAATCGACGGTATCGAGCGAATCCAGCGCGTCAGTCAGACCGACTCGAACGGTGACAAGTGATAACGCTCTCGTCGGACTTCGGCACGCCGTATCCGGCGGCGATGAAAGGCGTGATTTGCCAGCACAGCGACGCCCGTCTGGTCGACGTCGCCCACGATTTTCCGCGTCAGGACGTCCGAACCACCGCGTTCTGGCTCCGCGAAGTGCTCCCGTACTTTCCACCCGCAGTCCACCTCGTCGTCGTCGACCCCGGCGTCGGCACCGACCGCGCCGCGCTCGCGGTCCGGGTGGGCGACCACGCGCTCGTCGGCCCGGACAACGGCGTGTTGCTCCCGGCGGCCCGCGAACTGGCAAACACCGATTCGAGCACCCTCGACGTGTTCGAGATATCGTACGAAGACACAGAGAGCACGACGTTCCACGGCCGGGACGTGTTCGCTCCCGCCGCCGCGAGAATCCACGAAGCGGGCGTCGAGTCGCTCGAAGACCTGCCCGACGTCCGATCCGTGGACGACTTCGTCGACCTGCGATTTCCCGAACCGGAGGTCGGCGAGCGCGAGGCCACGGGAGAAATCCTCGTCGTGGACGACTTTGGCAACGCCATCACGAACGTTCCCGGCGAGTTCCTCGACGGCGTGGACGAACTCGCGGTGAACGGCGCGTCCGCCCCGGTAGAACCGTCCTACGCGCACGTCGAACCGGGCCAGCGACTCGTCACGGTCGGCAGCCACGGCAACGTCGAACTCGCGGTGAACCGGGGTCGCGGCGACGAGGCGTTCGGCGTCACCGTCGGCGACGAAATTCGATTGAAGAACTGACGTCGTACGCGTTCCGGCACGCCCCCTACCGCTCGCTCCACGCCCCTGCCAGTGCGGGACCGAACGCGAAGTGGACGATGCCAGTCCAGAGGAGAGCGAAGACGAGTGCGCCGCTCATCGTCGTCGTCAGGTACTGGACGAATCCCACACCGCTCGTCGAGTCGTACGATTCGAGCGTGACGTAGAACACGAACAGCGTCGGCGTGTTCGCCAGCAAGAGCGTGAGCGTGATGGTCAGCGCGTCGCGAGTCGGATTGGCTCGGTGGTCGGGTCGGGAAGCGGAGTCGGACCGCATGCTCGGTGGGAGTCGTTCGACCGGGATAGCACTTCGGAACTCACGTCACGCGGTCGGTGTCGAACCGCGACGCGTAGGAGACGAGACCGAACAGGAGCACCAGCACGACCGCGGTCAGCGCCATGCCGAACAGCGCCATCGTCACGGGCGACATCTCGAACAGCGAGACGCCGAACACGGCCATCGTCTTCCCGCGATTCTGGCCGGTCGTGCCGACGACGAAGCCGATGCCACCTGCGGCAAGGACGACGAACGCGCCAGTAACGAGAAAGACGGGGCGACTGGAGATGATACGGTCGCTCATCGCCGGACGTTGGCGTTCGGGGGGGTTAGGGCTTGCTACTCGGATGCGTGAGTCGAGCACCGATGTTCTGCCCGGTGAGTCCACTGCCGTCCCTTCTCGACGAAAGATGAGGTTTTGTCAAAGCTCTCAGCAACGGCTCAATTGAATCCGCGAATATCTCTCGCATTCACGCTTCTATCGATTGTTCAATGTTGTGAACGCCAGCTATGAGCGCAATCTCGCGGAACTGACGAAACCAGTCACGCGCTCGC
>NZ_JBPEHH010000167.1:0-5662 GCF_054177595.1 Haladaptatus ordinarius
TGCGAAGACAGTTCGTTCGGTGAAGCGGGAGATTTGCGTTGGCACACTTCGCAGTCTTCCGCTTCATCACCCTTACTCCAGCGACTTGATCCGGTGCTGTCTGGCGATTAAACACGGCCTTTCGACCACGCTTCAGGTGGTGTCTCATCATATTCACACTCACTTTGCTCGTGGTAACTGGGCGAGTTCTCACATTTGGGACACTGCTTTGTGATGATCGGCGCCCAGATCCAGATTCCGCTTTCGCCTTCCTTGACGTGGCGGTCGAACTCGGTCCGCCAGGTGTTGTAGCCAGCCACCTTCGTCGTGTTCGGGCACTGGAGTGTAATCAAGAGCGTGTTCCGATGGGAGTAGTCATGGAATTTCGACTGGACATCTAGCCACTCTTGGAACTGTTGACTCGTTCTCGCCTCGTCAGTCAAAGTGGTGAGGTCGTCGGTCCATTGTTCGATCGTGCTGTGCATTTCGTCACGTCGGGTGTCGTACTCGTCGAACGACACCGCAGAGTTGGTACTCAAAGCCATTATTTTCGAACATGGACGCTTTTCTCGAGCGCCCCGCACCCCTCTTGGGGGATAAAAATCGCGTCTGTGCTCCACAACTAATGAACAATTGGCGATCTGCTGTTGGACTACAGACAGAGCAGGCCGAGTATCTCGGAGTGTGACCGCACGGCGCTTCACGGTCGAATCATGCAGTAGCCACTGCAAACCATGGAACTACGAATGAGAACACGCTGATTCTCCCAACAATGGGTTTAAATATAAACCGTTGAATGATGTAGAGTAGTGTGACAAAGACGGTCAGCTCCGACGAATCCTCATCCACCGCGACGACCGAGAGTGACGCTCCCGACCAGGACGAGAAAGAACTCTCCGATGTCGAAGCGTTACGGATCGCTCGTGAGGAATCGCGTGCAGTGCTTGATCATCGGGTAACGGATATCAACGCCATGGATGATGCAGCGCTGCGGATTGGCCGTGTTGCCGTGGTTGTACTCGGGATCATTCTCTCTGGTGCTGGACTCATTGGGACTTCCCGGATTACATCGATGCCGACCGGTGTGCTCATACTGTTTGGATCGGGTATTTTTATTCTTCTTCTCACGCTCCTCATCTCGATTTTGACCTATACTGACTCTGAGCTTGATGTCGGTATTGATTCGACGTGGCGCGAAGAAGTTCGAGAGGAAGGCTACAGTGAAGAAGAGTGGCTTGCTACGTTACTTGAAGGATACGATGAGTGGATTGGGGTCCTCCAGCAGGAACAATCGGCAAATCGGTACCAACTTCTTATCACACAATTGTCACTCGTCACGGCACTCCTGCTCCTTTTTCACGGCCTTGCCTTCCTTACGTGGGGGACGAATGGATTTCTCGGACTACTGATCCTCGTCTCGGGAGCCCTAGCTTTATCTGGCTTGAAGCGGAATATTTGAGTAGAACAATAGAACCATGGTTCAATCCCCGAAAACTGGCCGGAAATTGGGCTCGGAACGCATCGATAAAGCACCGAGCTTCCTCCGAAAATTGCTCGGTAGTCACGCCAAGTCCGCGACTGATGGTTCGGACCAAGACTAACGTATCTTCTCCGTCGCTTACCTGGAGTACAGAAACTTCGTCTCGTTCCTCATGAGTTGAATCCCGTCGAGTAGTCACGACCATGCGGCGGGTGTGGGGAACGTTCCTGCAGATGCTCTGTTCTTCCAAGGAGCGACAAACCACTCCAATGCTTCTCAACTAACGCAAAAAGGATTGCTCTGTTAGATACTTACAGGACGAGAATTTGTTGCAATTGTTCGCTCAGTAGTAGACGTCCGCCGGAATGATCCACACTTGTTCGTCAGCAGCAAGCACATGATCGAGATGTTCACGATTGCGAATCGCGTCGCCAAATTCGGTGTATAGGTAGAGCGATGGACCACGATACGCGCCGAGATTGTAACAGGCGTGTCGGGAGAGATCTTTGTCGTGCATGAGTTCGTCGGTACTGAATTCGTTGACCGCCGTTCTCACCCTCTCGAAATTGTGTTCGAACTCTTGTTTGGTTGCCTCCCAGCCACGTTCGAGGAGTTCTGCTCCATCGTCGGAGTCGATTGGTGCGACGACAGGAAGTTCGCCCCACCGAGCTTTCCCTGCAACGGACGTCCTCTCGTCATCAAACGTATCGTAGTAGTCAAAGATGGCAGCATTGTCGGGACCAGCGCCGACCAATCGGTCGAACGCTGCTTTTCCGCATACAAGTGCGGTGTCTTCAGTCGATGCCTCTACGAGTGCGTAAATTACCTGGTGCATATCGGTCACCTCGCCGACGCATTGATTCGACACAACTATATCACACAACTCTTCATCTGTGCGCCGGCACCCATCGCCGGCGCTGATACAATCCTCCTGCAAGAAGCGGAGACTCACACTGGAGTCGCGTGACTCGCATTCCGAACGCAAACACCCCTCGTTGTGAGTGGAAATTCGAGGGCTTCGTACTGGGCGCGCTTTGCTACTCGGTTGGTGAACGTTAGTTGGGACAGGACGTTTTTACTTCTCCCAGAATGCTTTGATTCGGTCGTCTAAGTCCCCGAGTATACCTGAGAGTACATCCCGCCAATCTCGTGCATATTCTGCATCGTTACCGGGTGTCGTTGCATCCGGTGGTGGGTGGAAATGCGAGCGGGCGTTGTGGCCGTTCGGATGGCGATCCCACCAGCACTCCCATCGGTCACCGTCGTTGTATTGTTCGGAGTAGTGGACGTTGAAATCGTCCGTCTCGTACTATCGAACCTGAAGATACGCACGATCGATGGCTGCCGGAAAGTACCCCATATCGTACTCTGCCACGACTGAACTCGGCGCATAGCCTGGCTGGAACACGATCTCCGAGAATCGGTGGCTTTGTTTGAGGTGTTGTCCGATTTGTTCGAGAACTTCGGTATCGATCCCACCGACATCCTCCGCGACGGTATCGTCGTCAACCGACCGGTCTTCAGGCATCGACTGTTGCCCCACCACTCGACGGATGGCCGTTCTGACGCGCCGCATCTAGCAACTCTGCACGTCGCTCAAGCGTCTTCCACTCACTTACCGTTTCCCATCGCTCTTCGACCGACGACTCTCCACTCTTATCCACGAGCGACACATCATCCGGACTGTCGGTGTCGAATCGCGCTCGATATTCTTCGAGTTGCGCCATCGTCTCTTTGAGTTCCTCGACAATTTCGCTCTCCGAATACTGCTCTCGAATCTGTTCGATTCTGCGCCACCGCAGATACGACTCGTTTCGCTCGTATCGCACAGGCCGGCCTGGAATCTCGCGCGTCATCCCCATCGAGGTGAACCATTCCAGGTAGTCTCGTGCGGTTTCGGTATCACAGTTTGCTTGTGCTGCGATGTCGGCTACTTTTGTCGGAGTACGTAGTTGCAAGATGACTCCGAGGAGTCGCTCTCGCGTTGGGCCACCTTTCAGAACCGCTTCGGGTGGATCCCAATCGGTGAAGTCGGGCGGTTCTTCGTTCGGTTCTCGAACATCGTCGGGGGTGTCAGTCAAGTCCATCACTATCCTCCTTTTGCTTTCTAAGCCAAGGAGATTATCGGTCATATATCTATCGTACACTGAATTATTTCTGTTTCGTTTTCTTCACCAAATGTCACATAGGAATCGAACACGGTGCCAGCGCGCGGGTCGGCTCCGAATAGACGATCGAATGCTCTTTTGTCGGTGGTCACTATGTCGTCTTACTATTATGTAGTATATTTTAAATATTTTCTCTTACCTTTATCTGCCAAAGTACGCGACTACATGTTGCGTCACCGTGTGATGCGCCGGCATCCATCGCCGGCACCAATAAAATCACTCTGCGAGAGGAGCAGATTCACACGAGATTCGCACTACTCTTCCGGGAGATCGCGACGCCCGGATCGTACACAAGGCCAACACGGAAACCCACCAAGCCTATCACAGTCACAGTCAGCTGGTTGGTCTGTGTCGCTACCGTTTTCATGAGTTTCAGGGTTGTTCTCGATTTGTGTCCCGCCGTCTGCAACGAGGGAGTGGTCTGTCGCCGCTTGCAGGAGTGGTGTTCGGATCGCAACGCCAATCCGATGTTTGCATGCTCCTTCGTACCGCGCATCCGCAGGACACTCACAGGCGATGGGGATCCCGTCGCGAACGGTGACGAGATATTCATGATCGGCCGGATTCGCGTGACTGGTATTCCGAACGAGGACACCCCTCGTTGTGAGTGAAAATTCGAGGGCTTCGTACTGGGCGCGCTTTGCAACTCGTTTCGTGAACGTCAGTTGGGAGAGGACGTTTTTATTGGACATACTCGCTCCACGAGGTACATCTGATGTGCCCCGCACCCCTCGGGGGCACAAAACAACGTCTCTGAGAGTCATTTCTCTCTTCTCATCGCTTGACACAACACTTATTATACCTTGTTGCATAAAATCGAACAATGATTGATGAGAAGCAACAAGGTATAAGGGCATGTATACAGATTCATCCAGGCGATGATTCCAGAATTTTCCGACTCGGCGCCGCTGACGACATTCTCCGCGTATTGATTGATGCTCATGATACGGAGTTCACGCTGAAAGAACTTGGTCGAGAAACCGACTATTCTCGATCAACCGTCTGGCGAGCACTTGAGTTGCTCACTGAGTTGGGTATCATCCAAATCCGAGAGACCACACAGCGAAAGTACGTCTCTATCGATACAGAGCACATAGAGAAGTCAGAGCCCATCCTCACCGTCGAACAACCAGAATATCATCAACCGGTTCGGACGTATGTTCAGCGGATCCAAGATGCTCTCGGTGACACTGATGAGGTCCAGGACATCATTGGCGTCCTTGTGTTTGGAAGCGTTGCACGGGGAGAAGCAGATCGGAAGAGCGACATCGATCTCTTCGTCCTCGTCGAAGGGGATCGAACTGTTGCTCGACGAATCGTCACAGAGGTTGCTGCTGAGCTGGGAGATGAACAATTCGACGGTGATCGCTACGAGTTTGAATCGTATGTCGAATCAGTTGAGAGCGCACGGCGTGCTGGCACGAAACTCCGAGAGATCTTCCGAGAGGGAATTACCGTCCACGGCGGAAATGAGTTCCAGCAAGTCAAAAAGGAGGTTCTTGCAGATGAGCGGTAATCGAATCGAGTCGCTCGTCGATGACGTACTAGGGCCGTGTTTAATCGCCAGACAGCACCGGATCAAGTCGCTGGAGTAAGGGTGATGAAGCGGAAGACTGCGAAGTGTGCCAACGCAAATCTCCCGCTTCACCGAACGAATTGTCTTCGCAGTCAAAAGAGTTGCCGATGATTGGGACGAACCTGCCGCCCCAGAAGGGGGCGGCGGGTTCACCGACGCAGCGATGATCTCCATCCACTGTCTCCGGATTTATCTCGATACGACCTACCGGATGATGATTGATCTGCTGAAGGAGATGCCACAAATATCGCGGGAGATCGGCCTTGAACCGGCCGATCTCCCGCATCCATCGACGTTATGTCTCGCCTTCGATAGAATTGAGATGGCGGTCTGTCGGACACTTCTCCAACAATCTGTACAGCTTCACGACACTGGGCCGATTGGAGCGATCGACGCCACGTACTTCGAACGCTCGCCAGCGAGCCGCTCGTACTGCAACAAGACGAAATACGAAGTACA
>NZ_JBPEHH010000168.1:0-5611 GCF_054177595.1 Haladaptatus ordinarius
GCGAAGACAGTTCGTTCGGTGAAGCGGGAGATTTGCGTTGGCACACTTCGCAGTCTTCCGCTTCATCACCCTTACTCCAGCGACTTGATCCGGTGCTGTCTGGCGATTAAACACGGCCACTCACACACGCTTTCAGTACGTCTCCGTCGTGGTGGGTCGCTCGTTCACGACGAGACGTACGAGTTGGGAACGGATTCGGAATCGAACGATCACCGTATCGACGCGACTTGGCCCTCCTCGCCAGCGGTGTACGACCTCGAAGTCACCATCGATGGCGAGTCGTCGAAAACGGTCGAATATACGCGCGACGACGCGGACGGTGACTGTACGACGGTCTACGTCGAAACGCGACCAGGGACGCTGTACATCGGAACCCACGAATCGTCCGGGGAGTCGGCCCAGGGGTCGTTCGACTGTTCGAATTCGTCTTCGAGATGAATCTCGTCGATTCGTCCGGCTCCGGGACGCAGCGACTCTCTTTTCCGAACGAAGCTCGCCACCGTCGTGAGACCGTTCGGACTCCCCCGATTTCGAACCCTACGTCGCGTCCAAGAGGGTGTGTGACTCGCGCACCTCGGCGACCAGTTCCTGTACGTCCTCGTCTACTTCCTCCTCGGAAATTACCGGGTCCATCCCGTCGAACACCTCGTGGACCATGGCGACCCCGTCCGCGAGCGTGTCGAGGCCGTACCCGCCTTCGAGGACGAACCCGAGCGCTGCCCCCGCCTCGTCCGCGACGTCCCGAATGCGCGCCGTCATCATCCCGTACCCCTCCGTGGAGACGCGCATCCGGGATATCGGGTCGTGACGGTGGGCGTCGAAGCCTGCGCTCACGAGCACCAGGTCTGGGTCGAACGTTTCGATAGCTGGCGCGACGAGTTCGTCGAAGGTCAATCGGTACTCGGAGTCTCCCGACCCGGCGGGAAGGGGTACGTTGAGCGTCGTGCCCGCCCCGTCACCCTCGCCCGATTCGTCTATCTCTCCCGTACCGGGATACAGGCCGTCCTCGTGGAGTGAACTATAGAACACGGCTCCGTCGTCGTAGAAGATGTCCTGTGTCCCGTTGCCGTGATGGACGTCCCAATCGAGGATGGCGACTCGTTCGGCGTCACCTGAATCGATGACCGACTGTGCCGCGACGGCGGCGTTGTTGAAGAAACAGAACCCCATCGCGTCGCCAACTACGGCGTGGTGGCCCGGCGGTCGGCCCAGCGAGAACGGCGTCTGGCGTCCATCCTCGCCCCCGAGTGCCGCCTCCGCCGCCCAGCACGCCAACCCAGCGCTCTCGAGGGCGGCGTCCCACGTCTCCTCGACGGCGACGGTGTCAGGGTCCCAGTTTCCACCGCCGTTCGCACAGAACTCGCGGAACTCCTCGACGTAGTCGGCGTCGTGCACTGCGGTCACCTCGGATTCAGTCGCCGGGTCGGCTTCGACGTACTCGACGCCGTGCTTTCGCGTGAGCGTCTTCTGAATCGCACGTAATCGATCCGGATTTTCGGGGTGACGCCGCCCAGTATCGTGTTCGAGGCAAACGTCGCTGTAGCCGAACTTCATTCGAACAGCCTAAAGTAGGTCTCGATGTCTTCGGCCTTAACGGTTCGCCGGTCTGCGTGGTGTGCGAGGACGGCCGCCGCCGCCGCGACGTTGTCGGCGTAGTCTTCGAGGATGTCGGCCAGTGCGATTCGCGCATCCATGGCGACTCGATAATCGTCGTCGATTTCGAGGCGAGCGATTCGGTCGACTGGAGCGACTGGCAGGGTGAGTGTGTCCTTGTCGACGACTTGCTGGACGCCAAAATCGTCCGCCATCAGTGTCTTCCGTCCGTCCGCCGTCGCCTGTTCCGCGGCGTCGGTGGCCAAGTCCGCCCCGTGAATCTGGATGCGACGCGCGAGTTCTTCGGCGGCACCTGCACTCACTCGAAGATTGCCTGCGTTCCGTCGGATAATCGTATCGACCGGCGCAAACGGAAGCTCAACGCTCATAGTCCAACAGCGGAAGGCAGTCGCCCTTAATCTTTCCCTACCGGCGTTCGCGTCAAATCTGTGGCGGTCGGGATGTGAGACTGCCAGCACGAATAAGGCGGTCGAAGCCCACGTCCCGATACGATGAGTGACCCACACGAACGCGACCGAACGATGGCGAAGGAGAAAGAAGATACGGAGGAAGCAGAGGGCAAAGAAGAGGTCGAGCAGGAACGCGAAGAAGAACTCGAAGACGAGACGAAAGTCGAGCACGAGCAGGCACGCGAAGACGCCGCCGCAGACGAACAGAACGTCGACAACCACCGCGACGAAGAGCCGTTCGAGAGCTGAGTCGTTCGAGCGCCGTCGCTGTCGAGCGCTTCGAACGGGTAGCTCCACTGGGCGTGGCCGACCTCTTTTCCGTTCGACTACTGGCGTTCGCGAGTCGCGTGATTCGGACGTCGGGACAATGGGGCGTCAGAACACGTCGTCGGCGTCGAGCGTCCCATCGCGAAGTTCGCCTCGTGCCGTGACTTCCTGGCCGAGGTGGACGTCGACGTCCGTCTCGATGCTCACCGTCTCCTCGCCGTCGTCTAGCACGATGGGGTTTCCGGCCTGCACTACCGTTCCGGTGAACTCCACGTACTCGCTGTCGTCGCTCTGTGCAGTCGTCGCGGTTGCGTCGGTGTCCACCACATCCGCGTCCGCCGTCGTCCCGCCCGCATCGGCTGTCGATTCGGCTCCGCCGTCGTCGCCGAACGCATCGAGTCCGGTGGTGCCACCGCTCGCATCGGTGTCCGTGGCCGTCTCTGTGGCTTCCGTCGGCGAGCTGCTGTCGAGGACGGTGACGGTCGACTGCCAACCGGCGGAGCCTTCGATGTCGTCGGCCCACCCGTCCTTGACGTCGATGTCCGCGAACTGGACTTTGTCGCCGGGGGCGAGTTCCCGGTCGGCTTTCTCTCCCCACAGGGCGACGCGGATGTCGCCCGTCTCGTCCTGTACGCGGACGTTCTTGACCTGTCCTTCTGACCCGTCGTCGCGGTCGAACGTGCGTTTCGGGTCGGACGAGCGAACTACGCCCGCGATGTCGACCGTCTCACCGATTTGCAGGTCCGCGATGGGTGTGCTCTCCGGAACGTACTCGATGTCCTCTTCGATTTCTTCGACCGCGCCCCGGTTTCCGACGTGGAGTTCGAGGTTTCCGTCGCGCTCGCGCACGTAGCCGTCGACGACCTCGACGGAGATGCCCGGTTCGAGTTCCTCCGCGATGCCTGCTCGTTCGTCCCAGAGCGTGACGCGAATCCGACCCGTGTGGTCGCCGATGGTCAGGTTGGCGACCCTGCCCTCGGATCCGTCGTCGCGGTCGAAGGTTCGGACGGTGTCTGTATCGAGGAGTTTCGCCCGAACGTTTAGGTCCGAGAGACCGAGCGAGAGGTCGGAGACCGCGTAGGTGTCCTGTACCTGTACGTCGATGTCGGTGTCCTCGTCGGGTTCGGCCTGGTCGACGCTGACCTCGGTGCCGCTGTAGCCGTCCTGTGGGCGACCCTTGATACGGAGCACCTGTCCGGGTTCGAGTTCGTCGCCCGCTGCTTTGGCCTGTTCGTCCCAGAACGAGATTCGAATCGACCCCGTCTCGTCCGCGACGTCGACGTTCAGGACGTGCCCGTCCTCGTCGTCTCCGTCGCGTTCGAACGTCCGCAGGTCGCCGACGCTGGTGACCTTGGCGATGAACTTCACTTCCTCCATGCCCGGTTCGATGTCGGCGACCCCATTCACCTCGTCTTCGTCCAGTTCGTGTGCGATGAGCATCGCGGCGGTCTCTTCGTCCGCGAGTCCACCCATCTGTTCGACTTTTTCCTCGACGGCACTCCGAAACTCCTCCAGAGAGATGTCGGCGTCGAGGTCTCCGTGTACGTCCTCTATAACGCCCATAATCGTACTAAGGTGGTCGTTTGGCCGTCGCTTAAGCGTTGTCTTTGTGTCGGCGACCCGACGTTGCCGGGTGATTTCGATACGTTTCCGCTCATAAACAGCATTGGCTGCGTCTTCCCGAATAAAGGTACGCTTCGTCGGTCGCCGAATCTATTCGAGTCCGACGGCTACGCACCGTCGGTGGTCGTGGTCGTCGTGGAGGTCGTGGTGCCTCGCCCGGTGGTCGTCACCGTCTTCGTCTCGCCGAGGCTCTCGTGGACGACCGTCACCGATTTCGGGAGGGAGCCGTCGAACGTGAGCGTAGCCCGGTATTTGAGTTCAGTGATACACTCCGAGCAGGCGGTCGTCCCGTCTTTCTTTTTCGTCTTGACGGAGACCGTCAACTCCCCGGACTCCATCTTCGTGCCCGCGAGGACTGGTTTCGCACACGAGTCGCTACCGCTGATGGTTCCGGTGACGACGACGTTCGACTGGTCGAACTCGACCGTGGCTTCGTTCGTCGGATTGCCGCAGTTCGCGTCGAGGAGATCGAACGAGCGCTTCTCGAGCGTCGGTTCCGCGGTCGTCGTCGTCGTCGTGGTCTCGTCTCCCGACACGTCCGAGTCGTCGGGTGTCTGCCCGCCGGACCCGCCCTGGCTGAGACACCCACCGAGGAGACCGACGGTCACCGTTGCGCCCGTCCGTTCGAGAATTTCTCGTCGTTTCATAGGAGAAAGCAGTACCTCCGCCGTCAAAACACTCCCGTAGGCGAAAACAGCGATTTGAGTTACTGTCACATTCTCGCTGAACGGTATGTCCGTGAGTGTCACATACGCACGGCATCTTCAGACCGTAACCCCTATAACCGAAACCGCGAAAGGGATGAATGAGTCCTGGTAGGGTAGTGGACTATCCTCTTGGCTTGCGGAGCCAGGGACCGGAGTTCAAATCTCCGTCAGGACGCTCACTTTCGTTCGCGACCTGACGTGCCTCACGCTCGCTACGCTCGCGTGAGACTCCGTCAGGACGTTTTCTAATACGACTTCGACAAGTGTAGCGAGTCGCAATCGCTGGTTTTAGTTTCGTGCCCGAATCAGTACTTTCTCGTTTCCGAACCCGTGAACGACATCGTCTCGCACCGTGACGCCGTACACCGTCTCTGCTTCTGGCTGCCGAACGAGTTCGTCTAGTTCCGCCTGCCGTTCCTCGCTCGGGTTCGTCCGCTCGACCCACGATTCGTAGTCCAGTTCTTTGCGCACGGTCGTCGACGCCTCGATGGTGAACCCCGCTTTTCGGAACCGGTCGTGCCACTGCTCGACGGTGGCGGCCTCGGCGTGGCTGGGGTCGCGGAGACGCTCGAACCTGTCGAAGAACTCGGCCAGTCGTTCGTCGTCCGGTGCAACGTTGTCTTCGAACGCGAAGACGCCGCCAGGTGCGAGCACGCGAGCAACCTCACGGACGAACGCCCGGGGGTTCGGGAAGTGGTGAGCGGCGATTCGACAGGTGACGGCGTCGAACGTGTCGTCCCCGAAGGGGAGACGTTCCGCGTCGGCGACGGCCTCGGTCACGTCGAACGCTTCGGTCGCGGTTTCGACCATCGCGGGCGTCCCGTCGGTGGCAACGGCCGTGTTTAATCGCCTGAAGGGAGTGGAATCTCCTGTTCTGCGGCCTTCTTGATGTTGTAGACGGCACACATCAGTGCAAGTTCACGAAATTCTCGGTACCAGGTACGCGCTCGC
>NZ_JBPEHH010000169.1:0-5564 GCF_054177595.1 Haladaptatus ordinarius
CGGTCGCCGCCGCATTCAAAAAGTCGTCTACCGAAGCTACGTCTTGCAGGGCGTTGGTACTGCTGGACACAGTTTCAAAACCCTGCGGCCTCCCTTGGGAGGCTTTCTATGACACGCTCCCTAGTATAGAACGTACGTTCTCTCGCTCAATTCCGCTTTCAGGCGCTTGGGTGAAGAGTCAAATCGATTTTTTATTGCTGGGAGCAGTCTCGAGAAGGGTTTCGAGTCGAGAATCACCCCAATAGCGTATCGTTTCACTCCGCTGATCGTATTCAAGCACTCCAGCATCCGCTAATCTCGGCAAGTGGTTGTGGAGCAACTCGATCGTTATCCGCTCATTATGCCCAACTGATGTTGCTTCGCTCTTCGAGTCCGAAGAGACGATGTATTCAACGAGGTCGTCAAGGCTGGTGCAATCGGTCGTCTTCTGATTGAAATACCTAATGATCGCACGGCGCTGTTTATGTCGCAACAGGCCTACTACCTGCTCTTTGGAGAGGTTTTCCGTACTTGTCGATTGCGGTGTACTCATGGATCCAGATTGTATACACCCCTCAAAAAACAGTGGCCCTAAACAGTTAGGAACTACGTGCTATTCCACTGATTCTGCTTCTCCGAAGAACACTGCTAAGAGCTTACGTTCGCTCGCTCTGAGATGCTGGTGGAACGTCGGTGCCGAAACCCCGAGCGAATCTGCGACTTCTTCGCCAGTACTCTCACGCGGCCACTCGAAAAATCCAGCATTATATGCCGCGGTCAAGGATGCTTGCTGGCGGTCAGTCAACTGGTCTCTCAGGCGCGCATGCTGTCTTCTGAGCGGCGGGAGAGAACGCTTTACCTCCTGTTTCGCTGTAAGACGAACCTTCGGATAAATCGACTGCACAGCATCCGTGAGCGCTCGGATATCAGTATCAGCAGGCGCTTCAGCAACAAGCGATCCCCTCCCTTCAGTCACCTTCGCGTGTTTGATGCGGGCACCCCGTTCGATGAGAACTTGTGGAGACGTCGATGCTCCCACAAACACGATTTCAAGCAAACTGGTTTCCACCTCTGTACTGATACAGCGAGCCTTTTTAACAATCGATTGGTTGCGTGCCATCTCGAGAAACGAGTCGGCTGGAGCATTCTCCAACGTGATATAGTAGAGCAGTTCTTTGTCCGTTGAGGGCACGAGCTCTTCGAGGGTGATCGAGCACTGTAAGTCAGCGGATGCAGTAACAAAAAACGCTGCCGTTTCGGTGAGATCGAATGTGAGTTCATAATGGCTATCCGTATGGAGTAGCTTCTTACTCTCCGCGGCATGAATTGCGTAGCCAATTGTCTCGCCTAGTTCCTCGAAGACGACTTGTTCTCGTTCACTGAACGCATCAGACCGGGACGCATGGATGACCAACACACCATACGTCGTCTCACCATAGACAAGCGGGATACACAGCACAGAGCAATAGCCACGTGCTAGTGCTTCATCTCGCAATGAATCGGGAAACCGGGAATCAGATTCGATCGATGTGATGAGTTGTGATTCCTGAGTCCGCATTGCTTGGGCAGCACCGCCAGTGCTCGTCTCGGCCGAATCCGTTTCGTCAAGGAGATCGAAGTAGTTCGAATCAAGGTTTGCACCGGTGCGGGCCTCAATTCCGCCACTCGGTAAGGACCGTTCACCGATGAACGCGTCCTGGTAGAGATCGGACGCGGCGAGCCGTTCACAAACATTGGTCTCAATCTCGTCCCGCGTTGTCGTTCGAACCAACGTTTGGTTGACCTCGCGAATGAGTCGGTTGATTCGATTCAGTGTTTCGAGGCGATCATGCTGCTGTTCGATAGCGTTTTCGCGTTCTTTTCGTTCGGAGATATCCTCGCCAACCAAGACAATATATTCGAGTTCGCCATCTGGCGACCAGAGCGGTGCAGCGTTGAGTGAAATCCACAATCGCTTTCCATCCGCTCGCTCAAGAATCACTTCATAATCATACACTGCGGACCCAGTCTCGATGACTTCTGCCATTAAACCGTTGTTCGGATCGATGGGTCGATTCTCGGAATCATACAGGGTAAACACATCATCCAAGGTAGAAAGACTCGTCAACTGATCGACTGAAACCCCAAGGATCTCTTCGACTTGTTCATTCGCCCGGACGAGTTGCCTATCCGGTGTGAAGACACCAATTGCAATCAGACTTGTTTCGAGAATTCGTTCAGTAAGATCTCGTTCCTGCCGCAGCTCTTCTTCCCATTCTTTCCGTTCAGAGATATCACGGAAGATGCCTTGTATGACTGTTTTCCCGTCCAATTCAGTGACACCGGAACTCACTTCGACAGGAACGCGAGAGCCATCGTCGTGAACGACGTGTTGGTCCATGTCGTGCCGAATCACACTCGTTGAATCACCGCGGACACCACCACGTTCGACGTGCTCTTGGAAGTTTGCAGTATACTGCTCGGCCTGTTCAGGAGGATGGAGCTCCGACTGGTGTATCCCACAGAGCTCATGCGGTGGTTTACCCATGAGCGAGACGGCAGCCTGATTGACGTCCTCGATCGTCCCAGTGTCAGCGTTCGCGATAAAAATCGCGTCAGGAGCGGTTTCAACGAGTTTTGCGTACTTTTCTTTGGTATTTTTGAGTTCTTTTTCTCGCTGTTTTCGCTCCGAGATATCACGGATGATCGCTGTGAAAAGTTGCTGTCCATCATACTCATGTTCATAAAACGAGAACGCCAAGGGCAGCTCGGACCCGTCCTTGAGCAATCCAACTCGTTCAACGTACTCATGATCGAGCTCCTGTGTGTCGTCGTGAACCTGTTGCTGGAACGATGCACGGTAGGCATCGCGATGGCGCTCGGGAAACAATTCGACCATCGATTGACCGACGAGAGCATCCTCAGACCACCCGAAGAGGCGTTCAGCCGCCTGATTTGAGAATACGATCCTCCCACTCGGATCAAGCGTGAGAAATCCATCGAGTGCGTGTTCGACAAGGTCACGAAAGAAGGTGGTTTCAGCATCGAGATGTACCGCGAACTCTTCGGTATCTGTGTTGTGATCAGGTTGGTGAGTCATGGTGATATGTGGTGACGTAACACCATTCGATGAAGAGAATGAAGAGCGAGGGCCGATATAACATTTCGGATGCTTTCATCTGCTACAGTCCGAATCATGGATGATTGCAAACTAGAAAGATAACAACCGATTTTCATCGATAAAATTTCCATCCTACCCCCACCATACACACAGAATCGGGATCGTATGTCAGTGGTGTTTGTAGCAGTTCGAGAGTCGCAGCCGTCCATGGTCACATATGAGAATATGTCCGTAAGCCAGACGAGCGTCTGACAAATATATTTGTGGCTGGCATCCGTGACATTTCTCAATGGATCAGGATTTCCTCGGTATGGACTCGGTCACGCTCGAATTCACAGCCGAGGAACTCGAGCAAATCGATGACATTGCATTTGCTCACCATCGGGAGAACCGTGATGCAGCAATCCGTGACCTCCTTGATCAGTGGTTAAAAGATCGTGATGAGTGAGTCAGGTAAGTAGCAGAGAGCTCATAAAACATCGAATTCGACGATTTCGGTCGACCCACAGGTTGAACACGTTTGCTCGGTGGCCGTCACCGTCATTCCACAGCGCCAACATTCGTAAATGAGACCATCTTCGTCAGCTAACCACTGCCGCACTGCAGTAGAGAGTGACATAACCTTTCTGTCCTTGCTATCCTCGATAATAAGTATTTGTCTCTTTCATTGCCCCCGTTATAACAAAGACACCGACCATTTGAGTCACAATCTCGAATGTCGCTTACAGTTCGGATAGAGCATACGAGATGAATCCAATGGAACTAAATGTCTCAATTAGGCATTGTGTGTCGTCAACTATTCTGTTTCGTCAGTTGATAATTCACAGACGCAACTTAGAGAAATCCTCAAGTTTCGTACAATCGCAGCACAGGACGTCCTTCTTTCATCGATCAATTCGATGACCCTAGAATCATGATAGAACAAACATCGATATCAACACCGAACTTGTCGGGAATACCAAGCCAATTTGTCTACATGGCTTTCGTGATGCCTGTAAAAACACGCCAATTGCTTCCTCTGAGTTGCCCCAGTAGTTTTGTGGAACCAGGTTAAGCTAGCAGATAGTGACTGACTTTCCCACTGAAAACAACGATGCGGACCCACCATCCCGGGAGGAACAGACCGACCACCAAGACATCTCGTTCCAAGACCTCCCTAATCATTTCTTCGCAATCCTTGCTAACAAACGAAGATGCCGCGTGCTCGCCTATCTCTCCAACGGATCATCCGACAGTGCAACAATGCAAGAACTAATCGAAGAGATCGCAGCGCGAGAACACCGCAATAAGACTGATTCTCTTGACGAGATTAAAATCACCCTCTTTCACCATCATCTTCCGAAACTTGCTGACACGGGATTCATTGAGTTTGACAAACAGAGTAAAATAATCCGCTATCGTGACAACACGCGAGTCGAATCACTGTTGACGTATCTTCAGGAATACTCACCCGAGTAAGCACTTATCCTTAGTTTGATGCTGGTGATCAGACGTTCTGTGGTGGGGTGATTTGAATTTCACCGTCCCAGTTAATTGCTAGTTCGCACGATGCGAATTTGAAGGTGACATACACTCCTTCGTGGTTGGGTGCGTTGCGTCTGGGTTTGTCAAACAAATCCTCAAGCGCATCCGGATCAATCACGTCGTATAGTGGATCGAACTCCTGAGGTGAATCCCCTGTGACTGCCGACACTGATCGAATAATCGTGGTCGTTAAATTCTCGACATCCTCTGTGTCGTATTGAGCGTAATAGGTCTCCGTCTCTGGATCATATCCAACCCGGTCTTCTCGGAGCGTCTGTTCAAAATCGACTGACCGATTCTTACTGGAAACGTCCTCAGTCATTAGCACTATTTAGAGAGGGATATTACAAGGACTTTCTACCATGATAATGAAATGGAAGACAATGGGAACCTAAATACTGAAATAGAGAAATTGCGTCACTCGTCATCGAATGCGAGCGCGAAGACCTTCTGTTGGGCAGCCCGGAGATGTTGTGTAAACGTCGGTGGAGAAACGTCCAGCATGTCCGCAATTTCTTGGCCTGTACTTTCCCGTGGTGATTCGAAGAATCCGCTCAAATACGCAAGTTTGAGTACACCCGCTTGGCGATCCGTAAGGGGTTCTTTGATCGCCATTGGTACATCTTGGACTGTTTTGGGTGACCGGTCACATGAGCGACGAGATGTGAGCTGTACCGAGGAATAGGTCTGCCGAAGATTATCAATGTAGCATCGAACGTCAGCGGCAGAAGGGAGATCCACAACCGCAACCGCGGTATTTCTATCGAAGATGAGCGTGCGTACTGCCCCCTTCTGTGTGGCAAGTTGTGAGATTAGCGTCGAAGTAGACACGGTGGCTTTATACGGCCGTGTTTAATCGCCTGAAGGGAGTGGAATCTCCTGTTCTGCGGCCTTCTTGATGTTGTAGACGGCACACATCAGTGCAAGTTCACGAAATTCTCGGTACCAGGTACGCGCTCGC
>NZ_JBPEHH010000170.1:0-5559 GCF_054177595.1 Haladaptatus ordinarius
GCGAAGACAGTTCGTTCGGTGAAGCGGGAGATTTGCGTTGGCACACTTCGCAGTCTTCCGCTTCATCACCCTTACTCCAGCGACTTGATCCGGTGCTGTCTGGCGATTAAACACGGCCCTTTATACATACATGACTCATCGTGCTCGGCAACACACGTTAGCGCTGAAATCCCAGAGAGATTTGTTCCTGTATTCTGAATCTCATCTACCGACGCTTGATCTCCGGTGAAAAATACGTGCGAAGAACCGTTCTCACTGGGAACGATACCCTTGAATTGGAGTTGGACATCAGCATCCCGAGCGAGTCGTGCGAGCACCGTTGCTGGCTCCTGAAATTGGAGTGTGAGCTCGACGACACTGTCCGTCTGTGTGGTCTCTTGTTTCTGGGCAGCATGAATCGCGTGGGCAATCGTTCGGCCAAGTTCATCCAATATATGCTGATTGCGTTCATTCGGTTGTGGCTGCCCAATATAGACCGACAGAATCCCATACAGCGTTTCTTTATAGAGTAGTGGAATACTGATGCAGGAACGGGCACCCTCCTCGAGAATAGCCCCTCGACACGAACCAATTCGTCTATCAGTGGCGATATCCGCAACAACCTGCGTGTCTCGAGTGGAGGCTGTGGCAGCCACGGGATTCTGGTTTGTCGCACTGTCGTCGATGGTGATCGTACGATCCTCAACAATGCTACTATTGATACCAGCCCACTGTCGTGGTTCAATTGTTTCTCTGATCGCATCAAATTCACCAATCCATGCAAACTCGAAGAGATCAGAGTCCGCTAGTCGCTTACAAACTGACTGATCGATCTCGGTGACCGTATCGGCCCGCACGAGTGCTTGATCGATTTGCCGAATGAGGGTGTTGAGCTGGTCGAGACGTTCTAATTCTTGGTTTTGTCGGTTTAACTCCTGTTCGCCTTCTGCGCGGTCCCATGCCGTTTTGACGGTCGCGGCGATCGTTTCTATGAGGCCAATCGTCTGCTCGTCGAACGTTCCGGTCCGCGTCGAGCCAGCACAGATGACACCGTGTCGCCCCAGCGGCACGAGTACCCGACTTCGCAGTAGTGAGCCCGACGACGCATTCTCGGGAGTAGTGAGGTCGTTATCGATGTCAAGATCGTCGCCGAGGAACGTCTGCCACACTTGCTCGGAGAACTGGTCGGGGAGTCGAATTGCAGCGGGGTCTATCTCCGAGTTCGTGTGACAGGCATTCTCTTGAAGGTCACCAGTTGTCTCGTCGTAGCGCCAGAGTGCGGCGCATTCGACGTTGAGGATATCCAGGACGAGGTCGGCGGCGCGGTCGCTGATTGCCTCCATATCAGCGTTAATGAGTTCTTGGCTCGCGGCGTTGAGCCGTTCGAGGGAGGCGTTGGTCTGTTGCAATCGCTTTTCGCTCTCCTGGAGTGCTTGTTCTGCTTGGGTGCGCTGGACTGCCGCCCAGGTGCGCTCGGCTGTTTCCTCAATCATCGCGATTTCGGTGTCTGTCCACTCTCGGGGAGTCGACTGGTTGACAATGAAGTATGCGGTGAGACGACCGTCCTTAATTAGGGGGACACCTATCCACGCACAGATGTCCATTTGCAGGTACCTAGTCCGTTCTTCGTCACTCAGCTCCGAAACAGTTGAAAAATCGTTTATCACCAGGGTTTCACCGGCCTGAAACCCTTCAGTGATGTACTGGCCATACTCATGGAGGTGGTGTTCGCCGACCAAAGACGGAACGTCACCGCGGTAATAATCGGCATGGATCAGATTTGTGTTTCCGTCCGCCAACACTTCGCCGTAGAGGGCGCGATCAATGTCCAGTTGCTCCCCGATGATGCGTGCGGCCTCGTGCTGCATCTCGGCGGGATCAGCTATCGGGCGAAGGTTATCAACGAGTGTGACGCGGAATGCATCTAGTTCCGCCTGCTTACGCCGTTCCTCTTCTCGGTGCTTTCGCTCAGTGATGTCAAGGAGGGCGCCGTTCATCCGAATTTGATTGCCGTTCTCGTCGTACTCAACTTCACCACGTGCCAGGACCCACCGCTCGTTGCCGTTCATGTCCAGTGCTCGATATTCAGACTCGAACTCGTCGGTCTCGTTGACAGCCGTCTCAAGTGCCTGTTGCATCTGATCCTGATCATCTTGGTGAATCGACGCGATATAGTCATCAATGGGTGTGCCCGCAGCTGCTGTCTCGGGGTCAATACCAAATGTTTCCGCAACGGTTGTGTCGGCAGTAACCAGATCAGTCTCTAAGTCCCACACCCAGATCCCGACAGAACCTGCGGTGGTTGCGACCTCCAGTTGCTCTTTGGCCTCCCGCAGCTCCTTTTCAACCTTTTTACGCTCGGTGACTTCAATTGCAATGTTAAAGACACCCCCGATAGAGCCATCCGCAACCGGAATTGGATTGAAAGAGTAGTCGAACCAGGCGTTTTCCATCTCTTCTCCGCGATCAAGGGACAAGCGCTTTTCTTGTTCCTTGACAACACCCTTTTCATCCATAACATGTTCAAACATCGGTTCGATCGACCCCCATATTTCCGGAAACACCTCTCGAGCAGGTTGTCCCAGTGCGTCCGGATGTTTATCACCGATTAGCTCTCGCCATGCATCGTTGTACAGGAGTGTGTGCTCACTCCCCCAGTAAATGCCGATCGCCTCGTTCGCACTCAACATAATGTTGACCGCTATTTGCAACTGCTGGGGCCAGTCGTCCATCGAGCCGAGGGCTGTCTCAGACCAGTCCTTTTTTCGGATTCGTTTGGCCATCTCACTACCGGACTGAAGAGCGATCAGTGATTCGTCTACGTATGATGGGGTTTCAGTGATCCAGTCCAGGTTCAGTTTGCAGTTTGCTTGCTGTTCAGGGTCACGCGGAGGTTGCCACCACACCCGCCCGCGAGCACCGACTTTCTTCGTTTTGAGCAATCCGTCGTTGACGAGCGCGTCCAATTTATTGTAGATTGTTCGGTCGGTACAGTTGAATTTCTCTGCGACCTCTGTGGTGGTCAACGGCGTGCCGGGCGGACCGAAGGTATCGAACACTTCAAGAACAGTGGTAGGAGAGGGTGCGGATGAACTCATACTACTACGTAACCATGGACGTGCAAAAATATTCTGTCAACAGAAATGGTTAATACTGATTTTGAGATCAGCGAGTGAGAAACAGGAAGAGACGGGTTCATGTACACCCAGAGTGGGGAGACCACAGTAATCGAATGCAGCTTCAACCAAAAGACACCAAACTGGACTCAGTATACTGCCCTAACTCCTCCTCAATATCCGACGCACGCCACCCCAGCGGCGACACCACACTCGCCGCAGCACGAACCAACAACTCCCGATAGAATCCAGTATCATACTCGTCCAACTCCTCACTCGCCAATAGCACCCGCTCTCGCGACTGCTTTGCATCGTCGACCACCACATACGACACACTCTGACCAGGCGACCGCGCTAACCCCAATTCGGCCGCTCGCTCCAACGCCGCCACACTCCGCGTGGACTGCGTGTAGTCCTCCCGTTTCTTCGAAACCCGATTCGTGATCACCAACTCACTCGGATCGACCGCCCCACGCTCAAGTCGATCCACCCACGACCGCAATTCCACACACACCGCCTCTGGATCACGAGACACATCCACTACTCGAATCAACGCTTTCTGTGCATCGTCGATATACGATGGCGTACTCCGCTGACGGCACTCGATACCCCGATACTTGTACTCATCTTTGCCAGCGACCTTCCCGAAGTACTTCGTCAAGGCACCAGCATCCGAATCACGCAACGGCACGAACGCGATCCAGTCGTAGTGAGCTTCATACTCAAGCCGAATTGCCACCTCCTCGGAAATCTCCGAGACAAGCTCTGAAAGCGATGTCTGTTCTTCGCCTTCGATCGGCGTCACCCACACGCTATCGACGATGCCATGCACAATCCGCCACCCATGCTCCTCAAGCACTGCTTTCGTCTCTAACAGAATCTCCCGAGCAAACGCGTTGATCGCTTCGTGGCACTCGATACGGCCAAACTTCGCATTCGAAAAGCCCTGGTAGCCGAAACAGGAGACCAAAATCCACTTGATCGCACTCGACTGGCCTTCCAATTCCTCGCGACGCTCCTCGTCCTCTGTCTCCCGAATCTTGGCTTTAATCGCATCCCGATCCTCGATCAGCGGCTCAAGCACGTCCGGAAGATAGCCCCGCTCGTCACAAATCGAGTACCCGATGCCTGGCACGTCCTTCCTCCCAGAGTGACACTCACATCGAATCTTCTCCGGACTCACGTTCCGCGTGACAATGATATTCGGGTACAGCGACGAGAAGTCGAGTTCGTGAACGTCCTCGTGCAAGCCAACATTCGGCGAAAAGGTGAATCCTCCCCGGTCGGCATCATGCAGCTGGCGCATCGTTTTGAACTTCTCGTGTCGCCACGAACGCCACGGGACAATCACATCCCGCTCCCTCGCCTCCTGGATCTGAATCCCGGTCAGAATATTCCCGATCGACGACCACGCCAACTCCTGCAGTGGTTTGCCCGACTGCTCAACGAGATACAGACAACCACCCAAATTGGTCTGATTCCACATGAATGTATTCGAGCCGTCGATGATCACCCGCCCGGGAAGATTGTAGCGTGCAGGTGAGTGCCCGACCTGGCCGTAGCTTTCGTAGGTCGATTCACCCGCCAGTTGTTGCCATCCAGGCCGCCGACAAAGTTGAAACTCTACGCCGAGCCGATCGGCCTGCTGGAACAGGACTGGAATGAGGTCGCAGGAATTCAGGAACAGAACGTCGGGGTCAACCGACTCAACTCGATTCGACAATGCCGTTAACACGTCTTCACCACTCCCAGTCACCGTTTCATCGTCGATTGTGAGTTCGGTAACCCTCTCACTCCTGAGTTCTGTCTCCGAGACAGCAATCTGCATTTGCGAGAGTTCGTGGGTTGGCAGCGGGTCAATCCCCTCTTCGAGACAATACCGAAACTCCCGCGAGAAGTCGATGTTGTAGCAGCGATACTCACCAGGCGAGCCCCACTTGCTTACCATCCGTGCCACTGAATTCACCGCCTTGAGGTCGACCACGTCCACCTGGAGTACTTGCTCGGGGTCGTGCCGGAATCTCACGCGTTCATCAGTAGTAGCAACCCGAACAACGGCAGGATGATCACGAAGGGCAGCACGCGCTGTCGTAACGCCCTCCCTCGGTCGGGCGTAACACCACCGCCCCCACAGTGCCCGCGGAGATGAGGAACGGGCGCAAATTGCGTCCGTTCTGATGCACAATTTTCACTCGGTTACTGTGGGGTGTAACAAATCCTTCTTTTCTCCTCGCGGTTGCGAGGCGAAAGAAGGACTCATTGTGCGTTACACTAGCCGCTCGGTATGCGTTACGACAGTGTAACACGAGAGCTGTTCACTGGATACGAGTATGATGGTTACGAGTCTCGGTAGTTCCCATCGTTCCTGATTACTGACTCGGTTTCTGGGGCGAGACGAGAGTAGCTGGCGCGGATGAGCGAATGATTCAACCAAAGACGGCGGTCTCACTCCAGTGAGAGCGCC
>NZ_JBPEHH010000171.1:0-5412 GCF_054177595.1 Haladaptatus ordinarius
GTTTCTGGGCGTGAACGACGATCGCCCCCGCTAGGGCGGGGGCGTCGTCGACCGCGGGTGTGATTTCGGCTTGCATCGTGTCCTGAACACGAGTCAGGAGCGCTATCAGCGCTTCACATGAGTCGTCGAAACGACTGATTCAGAACCATCGGTGAACAATGTCGACCACAGCGGTAGCAACCGTTGTTCTTTCAAGATATCAATACTCTAGTGGTTTGTAGAATTTGAGATCCCGAACTTGTGGTGGGATTTAATCGCGAGATTTTTCTATATCGACATACAGTTTAAAACTTTGGTAATGCATGTTTCAGCCCCTCTCCCACCTGAATTCGACCAATACTTGATTTTAGTCAATACTTCCGTTTAGTTTAGTAAGCGGAAGTGAATTCGGGCGGGTCGGCGCTGTCTGCAAGGCAGAAATCGGTCTCCAAAACGCCTGAGCAACGTTAGAACCGTGAAATCACTCGTCGAACGTCATCCCATAGCCCCACTCTTCCAGGTGGGTTTCGACCTCGTCGAGGTGATCAAGCCCGACCTTCACGAGTGCTTCTCGAAGGTCGGTCAGAGAGACGTCGTCGTCGAATCGCTCTTCGAGTTCCCGAAGCGCGTCGCGCTCGGCCGTTTTGGTCTCTCCATGCAAGAAAAGCGGCACCCGGTCGCGACCGTCTTGTACACCGTCGCGCCGAAATTTGTACGGTATCTGTATCGTTCGTTGCCCGGATTGCTGCGAACGGGTTGTATTGCTCGTCTCGGTCGTGGGCTCCGTATCCGTCGTGTCGGTGTCGTCGGCTTGTTCTGTCGAATCTGCGCCCGACGAAGTGGCGTCCTCTGCGAACGGGTCTTCACCGGCACCCTCTTTCATGCCCGTCATGCGGTCACCACCTCGTGTTCGAGATCGCCGGGTTCAGGCGGGTTCGGAGCTTCGAGTCCGACTTCGCGCTCTAAATGCCGTGCCAATCGGTCGAACTGAGCCAGCGTTTCGAGTTCGTAGTCGCGTCTGCGCTCGCGGTGCTCGCGGACGTACGCGAACGCCGAACATTGCTGCATCCAGCAGCCTTCCATCAGAGATGCGCGTTCTCCGATTATCTCCGGAACGGGGTACTCGATGTCTTCGAGAATCATCTGCTGGTCGCGAGTGTTCTTGAATCCCATCGGGATGGCGGCGAGGACGCCGACTTTGACGTCCAACTGGTTTTCGAGGCCCGTTACGAGCGATTCTAGACCTTCTACGGCCGCTTTTCCCTTTGCGGTGGGTTCTACGGGAATGACCAACGACCGGGTTGCGTGGATAGCGTTGTAGAGGTGTGGGCCTTCTGTCGCAGGCGGGTCACAGATGAGGACGTCGTATCTATCGGGGACGCCAGCCTCGCGGAGCACGCGGAGCAGCTGGGCGTGCATCCCGAACGCCTCCCCCATCGCCTCTGCCTGGTCTTTCTCCCGTTGGAGATACTCGGTGAGGTCGGAGAGCATGTTGTGTTCCGGAATGATGTCTACACCCTCGACTGTCCGAATGAGGTCATCGAAGTCGCCTTTCGGACGCCGAATCATGTGGCGGACGATGTTGTCCACGGGTTCTGTTCGCTGATCGTCGACGTCGAACAGCCGCGACAGGTCTCCATCTTGGGGTCGAGCGGGACGACGAGCGGCTTGAGACCGGCGCGTGCGTGCGCCACAGCCAGGTTCGCCGCCGTCGTGGTCTTTCCAACCCCACCGGCTTCGCTGTACGTTGAGTACGCCAACATACTCTATCCGTGAGTAGCACCCATCTTGAAAGTACGTCAGGCACATCCATGAATGAACTTCGTCTGGTGTTCTATTGAATGTACGCAATGAACACAACCAATGAACATCGATAATGGGAGTAATCAGTGAATGTAGATAGTAGGTGTATTCTCTGTGGGCGACTACTGAACGTCAATCCTGGTCTTGCCCCCCACAGAGGAACACAGAACATCAACCCCGAATACCATCACTGGACGTTATTCGTGACATCCCTTAATGAACACCATCAGTGAACAACATTCATGAACACTCTTACTGAATATCGTTCATGAATACAATGCATAGAATTCAGTAATCCAGACGACTAGCGACTGTGTGCCGTGAATGTGTCCACTGAATGATACACCTGTCATAGACACACGGACAGTTCGCCCATTCACCAATCAATGAATGTATTCAATGAACACAATTCATGGATGTACGTAGTGAATATAAGGGGCAAACACACTACCTGGTTGTCGTGTCCAAACGTAATCAACGAACGGATACGTTGCACGTCTTTTCCGGCTATCGACAATCCCGCACGTCGGTGAACATCGTGGGTGAATCTACACAATGAATAAGACTGATGGACATCGATACTGAAGTCACCACCTCCCTTTCACTCTCCGGTCGGACGGGTTTCGAGCAACGATTTTACGCTTTCACACACGTCGACGGGGAGTCAGTCCTCGAACGCTTCTGCCAGTTGTTCACGCATGTACTCTCGCCGAAGTTGCCGTGCTCGCGAATCCGAGAGGTAGTTCTGAAGTACGACTTCTGCGCTCGAACTCCCCTGCTCTGCGGCAATCTCGTCTAAACTCCCGAGAACCACGTTGAGTGACGAGGAGTACGCGTCGTACCAGAACCGCCGCCCCATCCTCGGTGCCGGTGAAACTCCGTCTATCTCCTCTGGAAGCCCCGCACGGTCGGCGAGACGGTCGAATCGATTCCAGACAGTCCACCGAGAGACGTGGTCTCGAGAGGCGTGCGGAGACGGGAACAGATAGCCGCTCCAGTCGCTGTCCTCGCTACTCGCGAGCCATTCGTCGAGTTCTTCGCGCCCGTACATGATCGACACCTCACCGGGACCGTTCTTTCGCTCACGGAACTCGATGTAAGGGACGTCGTCGTCCGGTACGTCAAGGACGAACTGCTGGACGTGGAGACGAGCGACCTCGTTTGGCCGGAGTCCCCACGCACAGAGGGCCAGGACGAGAAGGCGGCCTTCCTGGTCGGCCGCAGCGTGATAGAGCGCTCGGACGTGTTCTGACGACAAACAGGGCGTATCCCTCTCATCGTCACCAGTCGAACTCGACCAGTCGAACTCGTCGTCGAGGCCGTCCGCAGGGTTCGTCGCCGCCCACTTTCGACGGACAAGATGGGCATACCAGTTCGAGACGGCGAGATGAATCCGACGTTTGGTCTGCCCGCCGTCGAGGTCCTCGTGGAGTCTGTCGCCCAGTCGTATCCGGTTTCGCCCTCCTCGAGCCCCAGGTCTTCGGTCCAGAACTGGCTGAACGTCCGGTCGTGATGCGTTCGGAGCGTGTAGAGCAGCGGTCGAAGATCGTTTTCCCGCAGCCAGTTGTGCGTCGGCCTTTCTCGTCGTGGGTCCATGCCGTCGGCTTCCAGTCCCGGTGCCATGACCCCCCAGTACGCGTCGACGAGACCATCGCGGTCGAGCAGCGTCCACGAAACGTCGCCGACCTCCTCCCATCTTCAATCAGCGAGGGAATCCCGGCCTTTTAGGCCGGGCGGGAATCGCGTAAACTTCACTACGCAACCGCCGAAACCGGCAGGCTTAGGACCCCTCGTTACATAACTACTCTTGTTGGAAGAAGGCGGCAGAACAAGTCGCCGACGCTGATTTCGTTGGTTGCGCAACCACAGCAAGTCTCGGCAGGGCCAAAGAGCTGAACGCGGTTACAGTCGCTATCGTTCTCGGTCGGACCACGCGACTGTTCTTTGTCGAGACGGGGTAACTGTCACCTGCCCCCTGGAATCGGGAATGATGACCGCGACACGTCCGAGACGGTCCTTGTGAAGCCCTATATGGGTGCGTAGCAGGGGTAGAGCGAGAGAACACCGGTAAGAAGTTGTGTTCCTGGCCTGGTCTGGCCATACACAAGCCCCGGCGTTTACGCCGGGGTAGGTGACCCCTTCTCTGGCGGCCGATTCGACGTCTCACTCACGGTTGACCCACCCCTCCCTGTTTCCGGAACAGACGTCACGCCGTTTGATTCTCGCTCCTGAGATGGTCGTGTTCGTCCAGTAGAGCAATTAATCCATATATATTATAGTTTTTGGGACAAACAGACCGTAAGAGTCTGTGTGAACACCGACGACATCAGCTGAAACGTCTCTCTCATCGATGAACCGTATGTTGCTATACGAACTTTACAGGCGCGGAAGCCCACAGGTTCGGGATCTCAAATTCTACAAACCACCTGTTTCCTGATGTTTTGAGCGAACAGCGGTTGCTACCGCTGTGACCGACAAGTTTTACGAATTATTCTGAATCCGTCGCTTTTGCGACTCATGTGATGCGCTGATAGCACTCCTGTTTCGTGTTCAAAGCACAATGGAATCCGAAATCACACCCGCGGTCGACGACGCCCCCGCCCTGGCAGGGGCGATCGTCATCCACGCCCAGAAACTCTGTGAGACTGCTGATCACCTCTGGCATGTCCTTTCCGACGTCTCGATCCCGACTGAGCCACTTACCGACAACCGCCAGCAGCACAAGGTGACCTTCGATACGGAGTCGATGGCACGGGTCTACATCTATCAACGATCTACGACCTCGCCTAGAGCGAGGTCGCAGATCGCCTCCGGAACCGACCGGCGCTCCTCAAAGGACTGGGTTTGGAGAAGCCACCGACTCAACAGAACATCTCCTACGCGTGGGAACAGTTCAGTGAACGGACCAAGGTCACGCTTGACGCCGCTGCAACAGGCATCGCGCTTGAAGCATGCGACCACAACGTCATTTCTGACGCACTGGTTCCTCTCGACCTGGATGAAGACGATACCGCTGACGATGAAGATGTTGACACGGTGTCTCGCGCACACATGCGTGAGCACGGCAGCAAGGTCGTCGAACTCGCCCGAAGGCATAATGAGTACGAAAACTTTTGTGAGTTTCTATAGTAGCGACGTTTACGCAGAGATTCACAGCCGTGGGTTGCTGTACACGACACCAGTGCCGAAGTACGAGGACGACTACGAGGCGATCAAGCAAATCCAGAGTGCAGACGGCGGCGACGCCGCCGTCAAGCACGATATCCCGCTCGGCATTGACGGTGACGTCCATCACACCGCCGAGTTCCTGTACGTGCCAGCGACCAGCGACGATGCTGATGGTAACTACGCGGTGTTTGTAACGAACCGCGATCACGTCGGTCCCGACGAGATCGCTCACGTCACCAATAGTTACAGCCGTCGGTGGGATATCGAGAACCAGTACAAGTCGGTGAAGGCGTTCCTCCCGAAGACCTCGTCGAAGGATTCTCGCGTTCGGTTGTTCAACTTGACGTTTGCAGCACTGCTGTACAATCTCTGGCGGCTCACCGACTTTCTGGTGAAAGTCGGCATGGGTCAGGAGATCAGATCGCCACCGGTCGTGACCGCCAGGACGTTCGTCCGGGCGGT
>NZ_JBPEHH010000172.1:0-5337 GCF_054177595.1 Haladaptatus ordinarius
AAGGTACCATAGTTTTGACTCATCAGCAATTGCTGTGACTGACAGCTACTGCATCTTCTGAGGTCGAAAAGCCGTCTCTAACGCCGTGAAATTGTAGATCAGCAACCCCACCCCGATGCAGTCTTGCGTTCAACAAGGCAACTCACTAACTACCAACGAGGAAACGATCCGGGACGTGAGAAACTCAAGCTATGAGATGGATTCTATGACACGCTCATTCCTTCGGAATCCATCAGATAACAACCCGTGGACTCAATTTTCCCCGCTCGACCTCACCATTCTCGTGCAGTTCCTCTAGCTGTCGATGCGCGGACGGCCGCTCGATCTCAAGCGTATCTGCCACCTACCGAGCGGTCGCTGCCGGCCCTGCGAACATTGCTTCGTATTGAAGAACAGAGATCGCGAACTTCCTTGAATTCACGAACTCGGCCTTGTTTAGTCGCTAGAATTTAGCGGTTTAACCCCTCGATTGCGCGTTCGATGTTTCGCACCGCTGATTTCATGACAAGTTCTCGGAACTGACCGAACCACGTTCTCGCCCACAGCGTCTCATCGTATCGTTGGCGCAATCCGAAAAACACTGACTCAGCGTTTGAGCGCTGATTATATCCCCGATCGTGAATGAGTAAATTCCTTGCCCAACCCCGAAAACCAGGGCCGCGCTGGGGAATCAGTGGTGTGATATTTTCAGACCGTAATTTCGTCCGGAGTGCTTCCCAGTCGTATCCTTTATCAGCCGCCACAGCCGTCAACTCGTCGAGATTCCGCACCAGCACTTGCCAGCCGACCTGTGTATCGTGCGGTTGTTTCGTCGAACAGTGTATATCTAGTATTGCACTTGTTTCGCAATCGACGAGCAGCGTGGTCTTCACCGCCTCAAACGTGTAGTCTGTCCGTTTCGCGTAGTGCTGGCTCGCCTGGACACGGTCCACGCCGGTTGCGTCGATTGCTTGTACGTCTCCGAGTTCGTATAGTTCGACCGATGTGTCGAGCATCGATCGCCACTGCTTCATCGGAATCTCTTGTTTCCGCGCACAGACCGTGGAGATGTGAGGGAGCGTCTCAACCGTCAAATCGAGTGATTTTGCGACTCTCGGCATTTCTCGCAGAACATCCATCAGCTTCCTGTAATCGTGACTGAGATACTCTTTGAACCCCTGAACGGCGAGAATCACCCAATCGGCATACCCGTCTTTTCCGGGGCGGTATGCCGGAGCTGGCTCGCCAGCGACGGCTTTTTTGGCGAGCGATACAATCGTCTCTGCGAAGCGGGAGGTCTTGGTTTGCACACCCAATCCGTCCCGCTTCAGTCCCAGTAGATTTGGTACTTCTCTGAAGCTACTAGCAAAACGATACTAGTGATACAGCCACTAGACTGACTGAGTCTCCCCGTCTAAACAAGGCCCACGAACTCTGTTTCAAATCACGTGGATTGGAAGATGACGGATGAGGAACGGATCAACGAGGATCCCAACATACACTCCTGTCCATCGTTAACGTACCCACCAGCCTCATCAGGCTCGAGCACTCAGTTTTAAATATGAGTTCAGATCAGGATCACCTGCGTAACACAGATACAGAAGAACGATTCGGGTTCAAGAAAGAACAGCAGGCCGCAGTCACGTCCGGCAAGGGGCTGACTGAGGAAGTCGTCCGCCTCATCAGCGAGGACAAAGACGAACCTGAATGGATGCTCCAGCGGCGTCTTCGCGCATTGGAACATTACCAGAACATGCCCCTGCCGACGGACTGGCCCGGTCAGCCCGACCTCACGAAACTCGACGTCGAAGAGATTATTCCCTATATTCGCCCAGACGTCGACAAGCGTGAAGGAGCAGACAGCTGGGACGACCTCCCGGACGACATCAAGGACACCTTCGAGAAGCTCGGTATTCCAGAGGCCGAACGCAATGCACTCTCCGGCGTCGGTGCCCAGTATGAGTCCGAGGTTGTCTACCAAAACATGCAGGAGCAGTGGGAGGAGAAGGGCGTCATCTTCTGCAACATGGACGAAGCGGTCCAAGAGCACGAGGACCTCGTCCGAGAGTACTTCATGACAAAGTGCGTGCCGCCGAGCGACAATAAGTTCGCGGCGCTCCACGGTGCCGTTTGGTCCGGCGGGTCGTTCGTCTACGTTCCCGAAGACGTGACAGTCCAGATGCCGGTACAGGCGTACTTCCGCATGAACTCTGAAGGGATGGGCCAGTTCGAGCACACGCTCATCATCGCGGAGGAAGGAAGCGAAGTTCACTACATCGAAGGGTGTTCCGCACCCAAGTACGGTAGCCACAATCTCCACTCCGGTGGCGTCGAAGTGTTCGTCGATGAGGACGCTCATGTCCAGTACTCGACCGTCCAGAACTGGTCGAAGAACACGTACAACCTCAACACCAAGCGTGCCATCGTCGAAGCCGGTGGCCGCATGGAATGGGTCTCTGGCAGCATGGGATCGAAGGCAACGATGCTCTATCCGTGTTCGATTCTCAAAGGTCGCGGTGCCTCCGCGAATCAGATTTCCATCGCATTCGCGGGCGAGGGTCAGAATATCGACACCGGCGCGAAGGTCTACCACAACGCCCCGAACACCAACTCGACCATCGAGTCGAAATCTATCAGCAAGGACGGCGGTCGCACGAACTACCGCGGCCTCGTCCACATCAGCGAAGGTGCGGTTGACTCGTCCACGTCGGTCGAGTGTGACGCGCTGATGTTCGACAACGAGTCCACGTCGGACACCATGCCGTATATGGAGATCAATGAGAGTCGCGTCAACGTCGCCCACGAGGCGACCGTCGGAAAGATCGGCGACGAGGACGTCTTCTACCTCCAGAGTCGCGGTCTGGACGACGACGGCGCGAAACAGATGATCGTCAGCGGGTTCATCGAACCCATCACGGAGGAGCTTCCCATCGAGTACGCGGTTGAACTCAACCGCCTCATCGAACTCGAAATGGAAGGCAGTCTTGGCTGATCTTTTTGAGATAAGGATTAGAGCGAATTATCGTATTGATCAGCCGGATCCTGCTGATCATCGACAGCCTGCGTGAATAGATCTTCAGTTAGTTCCTCTTCGGATTCACTATCCGTATCCTGAGCCGACACACCGAGTGACAGAAGCTTTTCAATTGCTTGTTCTCGGTTCAGAAAATCACCTTGTTCGACAAGGCGATCAATATCACTCTTGATACGGTCAGGCAAGGCTACCTCAAGCGAGACCATAGACACACTCTGGTCTAGAGACAGATTAATTCTCGGGCTGGTTTCTCGATGCGTAGTGTGCTATTCCTCGGTTCTTGCTGTTTTTTACTCTTTCCTACGGACAACCCCGAAATCCATGAGTACAAAACAATCCGCAGCCTGTGACGCTGACGAGACGGCACAGAAACGCGCACAGACCGAACAGTTCGCCTTCGACGTTGATGCCCCCGGACTTGTTGAAGTCACTAACGAGAGCCACGAGACCCCCGCAGCCCACCAGTACACAGTCTCCATCGACGACGTGACTGACGAACTGATGGCCTGCACGTGTCCGCATCACGTCCATCGGAACGCCTTTTGCAAGCATATGGCCGCCGTCGAAAACGCGACTGATGACGGCACACTCGACGCATTCCTGTCCAAGGACAAAGACGAGACCGAACCCGAAGACTGTGATTGCGTTGGCCTCGGTGACTTCCCGTGCTGGCCATGCGTGCGAACGGGACGAAAAGAACTTCCGAACTAATCACCGCTTCAATAACACGACGTCCTCTGACCCAGCAAATCATTCGATAGCATTTTTTGAGTCCCAGTGGGTAAAAGTAGGGAAGTATGCTTCCTCGGGGCCGTTGTGTGGTATACTAATAGACGAAGGCAGTGAGCCAGGGCGCAGCGCTGGCTCGTCCGTCCGTCCAATATGTACATTTTCACCTTCCTCGAAATCTACAATATACACTTCCACGAAGAAACTGTATGGAACTCGGCCGAGTCGAGGGGATTCACATTGCTCCCGACAGTGGTGATCCGATGCAGGCACGAACGGACGTGGAAGCAGTTGCGGGACGAGGACTCCGTGGCGACCGGTACTTCGAGAAACGCGGGCTCTGGAACTTCCTTGACGAGGATCCGAATCGAGAGGTGAAGGAGGCAAGTGACGTTACTTTCATTGAAGCCGAGGCACTGGCAGCGGTTGAACGGGAGGCAAGTATCGAAATCCCGTCAGGTGCGCATCGTCGAAACGTAACGACACGAAATGTCCCACTCAATCACCTCGTGGGCCAAACATTCACTGTCGGCGATGTTCTCTGCGAGGGTATCCAACTCTGTGAACCATGTGGTTATATGCAGTCACTCGTCGGCGAGAAAGGACTTTCTGAAGCCCTTGTTCATCGTGGCGGACTCAACGCGTCCGTGATTGAATCCGGACAGTTTGGTGTCGGCGATGAGGTGCGGTGGTAACAGTGGTCGTTATTGATTTGGATGAATCCTTATCCGTTGAAATGACAATAGGGACCTCGAAGCCATGCCGTTATACGGTTATCTATGAGGGAGAGGAAGTTGTCCAGTATGAAACGAGTGCGGATCCGCGAACGGCTGGTGGGCGTGTCGGTCTTCGAAATGTCATCTGCAGACACGTGGCAGATTATGACAAGGTGATGGTTAATGAGCAGCTCTCAACGGAAATCTCAGAGCACGTTGAGGCAGTAGCTAACGAATTTGGACCGAGATAACCTTTGTACATTTACTCGATTTCTTACCGTACTACGTTCTCTGCAACGCCTTTTGCAAACACATGGCCGCCGTCGAGAACGCGACTGACGACGGGACGCTCGAGGCGTACCCATCAGAGGACGACAACGATACCGAACCAGACAACTGCGACTGTGACGGCCTCGGTGACTTCCCGTGCTGGCCATACGTGCGAACGGGACGGAAAGAACTACCGAACTAACCACCGCTTCAGCTGTTTTTATCCATGGTACGAGCGTGTCATAGAAAGCGTCACGTACGAAGCAGCAGGGTGCGGAAAGTGTGTCCAGCACAACCGCAACCCTGCAAGACGTCGCTTCGGTTGACGACTTCTTGAAGGCAGCGGCTACCGAAACAGTACCGCTGTTCGAACACCTTGAATTCGAGTTTCTGTTGGAGTACGACGTGTTCGCCCCCGCTCGCCGGGGGTGAACACGAGTTCACCAGCCGCCAGATCTGTTTCGGGGCTTTCTCCACTGCTACTACAAGGGTCGGTACTTCCCAACCGATGTGAGAACTGAAGCTAAAGCGTTAGTCTAATTAGGAAGATGTCTGGTTGAGTGAATGTGTTCAATATCCCTCAGCCAGACGGTGTTCTTTCGGACTCGG
>NZ_JBPEHH010000173.1:0-5292 GCF_054177595.1 Haladaptatus ordinarius
GTTCGGTTCTCTCCATCTGTGGACTCTAGTTCTCCTTCACTCAGCTACTACACCAGCGTTCACTCTGGTCATCCGTGACTCAGCACAGCTCACGAAGCGACGCTCGGGAAGTACCGACTATCGAAAGCACGAAAGCCTCCCTGCCTGTTCGCCCTTCATACCTCTTCTTCGGATCGGGCAAACTCAACGACTGTTTTGACCCGATCGCTGTCACAGTAGCGAATCGTTTCACTCCGCTCATCATACTCAATGAGGTTGTGATCGGCCAACTTCGGCAGATGGACGTGGCGTAACTCGATTGAGATGCGTTCAGATAAGGTACCGAAGCTGTCACTTAGAACCGCAAGGCGGCGTGGTTCTCGTGCTCATCCCAACCCATCCTTCCCATGTTGTCTGCTTTTTCCCCCTTGTCGCGATGAGCTAGGTAGTGTCCTGAGGCGACTCTGACCAAGGGTTTACCAGTCGTGTCCTCGAATTTGGTCGTACGAATGGATTCAAATGGGACGTCGCCACTCACACCACTTGCGCAAGAAGCGCTTGATGCACTCGCGAGCACAATTCCACCTGGTGGTGAACTCACCTACGAGCAAGCCTATGCCGTTCTAGCTGAGAAAGAGGATCTTGAGCAACCTGCTGCCGAAGATATTATCGAACGATTGTACAATAAGGGCCATGTCTACGAGGTCGAAGGGAAGCTCCGGCTCACTGATTACGGGGCTGAATCATGAGACAGTCTTCAAAGCGAAGGTAATCAAAATCCAGGAATTGACCCTCTTACCTACCTTGCCATTTTCAAGGATTTGGGGTGAGGTATTGGTTCTCTTCGTGTTGTTTTTTGAGTGGTTCGTAGATGAGAATCGTATTGTTACTTCGGACGACGATCAAGTGATCGTCAAAGGTAAATCGCACTTCGACATCGCTCTTCTTGGTTGGACTTGCATTGATGATCTCTTCCAGTGCATCGGGATTCACGTATTCGTACAGATTGAGCGATATCTGACCATCCTGTGATTCTATCGTCTCAACAACTGCCTCAACGAGACTCACGAGCACTGATTGATCTGAAGGAACGGGAATGGTGTTGGTCAACGCGTATTGTGGTGAGGAACGTGAGTTCGGCGGTTCGGTGGTGTTTCCGAACCAGCTGGTCGTTTTTGGGGGCATTGTGGTACTCGGTATGAATTCACTATTGTCTACAATCCATTAAGCACTGTTCGTCGTTTATTCCGTTTAATTCGTTATTATATTGTTTGATTCTTTCCTCTTCACTGCACCCTGTTTGGCACTTCCACCATCAACTAGAAACTAAAATCAGCTTTTGTGCTGACGGTATTTCCTTTATTTTCTCGACCGTTGATTCGTGTGCACTCACACAGCCCACAATAGAGAGCCACTGTCTGGTGCCATCATACAAAGACGTCATGACCGGCTACCTGTGAGTGCACCCTGAACTCCAGTTCTACCTTTCGCCGATCGTACTTACAGATAGACAGGCGCAATGCCACGTCCTTCAGGGCGTGGATACGCGCCGTAAACACGATTCGGTTTCTGCCGACAAATGCAAGGCCGGAGATTCCACGACCGGTAGGATTAAGCGTTTTTCCTGCCGTATCTATACTACCGACGTTCCCCGCTTTCGAGTTCCGGTCTTCGACCGTTCGACGGCTTCGCCGTCTCACTCGTCCGGGTGACAAAGTCGAAGCCCACTCCACCACGTCCGGGCTTACGGGTCGGCTGACGCTGATGGTGGTACCCAGTAGGCTGAATACCCTACCGTGGACGGGAATGCGGTATTCCCGGGTGATAGGCCCATTGCAGATGGGTGGGAAGGCCGCTTTGATACGGCTCCACGCGCTGCAACCCACGTCCTTGGTCATAAATCAGCTGCGTTAGGCAGCAGGCCGTGCAGTGATGGTGTCCTCACTGATGGGCTCATCGAATTCCTCATCATGTGAAATGAGTTCGGTGTAGGCCGTTGCGAGCACAGCAGGCCGGAATAGTTCACCCTTCCTATTCTGTCGAGTACTCTGTCCGTGATGAGAAATTGTCCCCTGTGTTATCGGCATGCTTGACCAGATCAGTCGGTGTCTCTTGGTATTCTGGAGATATTGATGCTTCATAAGACGCGACACGTTTGGTTTCATTCAGTTGCATAGCTGGGGACGGTTTAGTTACGTCTGATGAGACATTTTGGCTAAGATCCTGCAGTCGGTCTGGTGAGAGAGCATGTGTCCGTTTTTCGCCGAGTACGACGCCACTGGTGACGATCGATCGGATTCCTTCTTCAACAGTCATATCGACATCGAAGACGCGGTCTTTTCTGACGTGTATAACGAATCCACCCATGACGGGATTCGGAGCCATCGGTAAAAACAACGATTCCATCTCGGGGTGATCCATTGCCTGTTTGATGGTGTTAGCCGTGTCCGCGGTTTTGAATGCGACGGCGTACGATCCATCCGTCGGATATTCGACAAGCTTGACTTCTTTGAAGCTCTCTGAATCTGAATCAAGAAGCAGTTCACTCATCTCATTGAAGCTCGTGTATATCGAGCCGATGCCTGGAACCGACGATATGAACTGGTCGAATTGCACACCAAGGCGACCATATCCAGAGCGGTATTCGGTGACGAATCCCAATATAAAGAGGGTTCCACCGAACAGGCCAATCGTGATGAGTTTCACAAGCAACTCATTTGTCGCTGGTGAGACTCCGGGGATGCTTTTCACGATGAACACGACCGGATTCAAAGTGTTCGAGATGAAGTTGAGCACAAATCCAAGGACGACAACGGTAACGATGAGAGGAATCGCAATTGCGATGCCACTAATGAGTGATCGGCGGATGATCTCCTTAACACTGTGGTGTGTTACGTTCTCATTCATGGAAGCCCCTCTATGATCCGGACCTAATATCATACTCTTATGCCAATAGCAAACCTTGAAAGCGTTTAGGCCCAAACCAGTGTAATGAACATGCTACAATTCGTCTGATTTCTCTTGAATGTCCGGTAGGAAGCGATTACGCACCTTATTGATCACAGTCAAAAGTAGTTCTCTGTTTTCACATCCTCCCCGGGTTGAACCGCGAGGATTCCTCCGTAGGGCTACCGACTCACGGTGGCACCTTTCGTTTTGCTCCGCAGCGAATAGGAGTTGGCTATTACCTGAATTGCAGGCGGGTAAGGCCCCTTCCTCAAGGAGGGCCGAAGGCGCGAGGAGGGAGGGGATACGCCCGCCTGCAATTCAGGTAAAATTCCTTGTCACTCGTCCAGATCGGGATACTGTGGCGGTGCTTCCCCTTGTTCATCGACAACTAGGTTACTGACGAAGCATGTCGATGTATTGCAGATGACACGCTTCCGGAACATACAGTCAAAACTGATCAATTGTCACCGTCCTCTCTCTGTGCAAGAAGATAGAACCCAACGCTCGCAAGCCCACCCAGCGCTGTCAGGAATCCATACCCTGGTTGCCCCGGCGTCGTTGTCGTCGATTTCGACGTTGTCTTCTCCTGATTTGCCTTCGCTGCTGGTTTATCATCAGGTATCTGTGATGTCGCTGCTGGTTTATCATCAGGTATCTGTGATGTCGTTGTTGATTGATTATCAGGTATCTGTGATGTCGTTGTTGGTTGATTATCAGGTATCTGTGATGTCGAGGATAAACGAGTGTCGGGGTCCGATTGGTTATTGGACGCCTGATCGACTTCGCCGATACTCGGGTTCGTTATTGCAGCTTCGGCGTCCACTAATCCGAATCCCTGTTCGTCTTCCGAGAGACCGATGTCTTCGGCGGTGTCGCGGAGGTGCTGGCGAGCTTGTTCATTTGAAAGACTACCACCTTCCGGAGACATCAACACCCCAGCCACACCGCTAACGTGTGGACACGCCATCGACGTACCCGATTTGTATCCGTAGCCACCGGGAAGAGTCGAGTATATCTCCGATCCAGGGGCAGCCAGTTCAACCTCGAAACCTACGTTCGAGAAGTCAGAAAGTGTATCATTTTTTGTCGTCGAACTAACCGCGATCACTTCTGAGTATGCAGCCGGATATGTAACTGGGCCGTGATCGTCATTTCCCGCACACGCTACGAGAAGAACACCTTTGTCGTGGGCGTATTTGCAGGCATCCGCAACCGTTTGTGAATAATCATCGCCGGTAATGCTCAGATTCGCAACATCATATCCCTGATCGGCCACCCATTCGATTCCCGCGGCAATCCACGACCATCGCCCCCAGTTGTCTGAATTGAGAACTTTCGCGGCATGAAGCTCCAGTGTAGGCGCAGTGCCGACGACACCCTGTGAATTGTCGTGTGCAGCAGCAATGCCCGCACAGTGGGTTCCGTGCCCCGTATCGTCATCCCAGGAATCTGTATCTGGAACAAATGATTTTCCCGTCCCGAGATTAGTTTGGAGATCTGGATGGTCATTGTCAATTCCGGAATCTATGACGGCAATATGAGCCTCGGAGCCGGTGAGTCCGGGGCCACTGATCTTATTGGCATCAATCCGATCAACGCCCCAGGGGAGGGTCTGATCACCTCCTAGACACTTACCGTCTCGTTCGATATACCGTACGTCAGGAAGCTGCTCAAGTGCTTCGATAGCCTGTTTTGAGAATCTACCAGCTACCGCTTTCTTCTCTGACCCAAGTTGGAGAATATGGTCAACTAATTGGGCTTGTATTCTCGCGGCGCGCGCGGCATCAGAAGATTTAGTCGCGACAATATACCGATCGAGCTCTATAGCGTCGCTTTGTATCTGGGCTTTCCCGACTCCGACAAGTCCGCTGAAACCAGTACTTGCTGCGACCCCTCTTAATAATTTTCGTCGCGAAAAACTCTCATTGAGACTCTTGCTCAAGTTCGCCAATTTCATCTCGTAACTACATCAATCAAAGTACAGGATAAATATTTTTATATACACTCAACTGCTGAATCCCAGTATTCGACACATGGTCTCCCTTCACATATTGCCGGGACACTCTTCTGTAGCGTAGTGGAACCAAACCATAAGCAGTAGCGCCTCCCGCCGAGACAGGAACGGGTATGTGTGAGCCTCGCCCTTCTTTCGGCAGGAGGCTTGCGGATCTTGTTGAATTGGGGTCAACAGAGTTTCGGCCCGCGCCGCTCGACGCTATCGTTGAGGGGCGTCTCAAGACTGGAAGAGCGTGTCATAGAAAGCGTCACGTACGAAGCAGCAGGGTGCGGAAAGTGTGTCCAGCACAACCGCAACCCTGCAAGACGTCGCTTCGGTTGACGACTTCTTGAAGGCAGCGGCTACCG
>NZ_JBPEHH010000174.1:0-5280 GCF_054177595.1 Haladaptatus ordinarius
GAATCTCCCGAACACGTGGTATCGAGAGGCGAGACAACCAGCTCCGTCACGCCAGACGCTTCTTGAGGAGGTGAATGCAGCACTGTATGCTGGTTTTACGTCTTAACCGAATACGAATGATTTGATCAGTCGCAACGAAAGACGGATATATTTTAAGAATGTAATCTAAATATTTATATATTATATAAGATTTAATCTATCAATCAAAGAGGTTGGCTTCGTATCTATGAAGAACTGGTTAATGATACTCGTCTTACTTTGTAACTGGAGTGCCATCGTCAAAGTCACAGGATCCACCGCGAGATAGACAAATTCCCCCAACCCCAGCGAACACGGCGTGCAATATCCTAAAATCGAACCAGCATTGGATCATTATTACTGTATAGGAAAGCCTCATCACTTAATGTCTGCCAACTATATCTCGTGTCGACCTTCGAATCTCTCTGGTTACGTATTTCCAGTATACTTATCCCGGTACCCTGAACACGATACTCTCAGAATGGCTCAATCGAAATCTACCCTCGAAATGGCAGTTACGGCGTTACGTGAACCACATCGTGCGGCATATAAAATTCGTGAGCTAGCAGGGTCGCCATTTGCACAATTACACACGCGGTTCGCAACCTCGGATCTTGAAAGCCAATATCGGCAATTGGAGGTTCTGCGCCAACATGATGAGTATTTACTTATTGTTCTTGACGCATGCCGTTACGATATGTTCGTCGATATTGCACCAGAATATCTCACATTCGACCAGGTCAAACCGATCAGGTCTGAAGGCCGCAATACTTTCGAATATGTTGCTCAATGTTGGCCCGACGAATATGACGATGTTGCCTACATTAGTGCTGCAACACCCGTCAATAGCGATTCCAGAGATAAATACGAAAGAGACACACTCAGACTCTATGATGGATATGTTCCATCTGAGCACCTTCCCAATATACGGGACGTGTGGCGTGAATCATGGAACGAAAGCATAGGTATAACTCCACCGGCTGCAGTAACACATGCCGCCTTAGATACTGACAGTCAACGCGTGGTTGCACACTATTTCCAACCACATGCTCCGTTTATTGGACGGCAATCATTACTCGGACATGCGGATAACGCTAATTCAAGCCCGATGGAGGGAGAAGCAGTCGATGCTCCAGTGTGGCAGAGAGCGAAGTGGGGTGATTTGACGCGCGCTCAACTGAAAGCAGTCTATAAAAGTAATCTCCATCGTGTATTGCGTGATGTCTGTCGATTAGTAGAAGAGACAACAATTGAGAATATCGCGATCATGGGAGATCATGGCGAAGCTCTTGGAGAGTATGGTATATACGCTCATCCACCACTCGAGCATCCGAAGACACGCCAAGTCCCCTGGGGAATAGTGAGCGGTGTAGCAGAATATCCCGATTCCAGGGAAAGCTCCTCACCGGATACATCAGGAGGAAATGTCGAATCACGGCTCTCAGATCTTGGATATATTTAAGAACTCTACACAGAGGATAATGACCGAGACGGCACTGTTTAGTTAGACCATCACCACACAACCCCGTAATGTTCGGTTCATCAGTCCTGCTCGCCTTTAATTAGACAGATGATGTATAATTGTGTAGTACAGTCTATCCGCGGTCGGCATCCGATCGGTCTAAAAATACCCGTTTCGCCGTCCTACGTGATTGACTTGGACACTACCGAACCTTGGATATTCATTATGTAGTTAGACGATACGGTAGAGTCGTCACGTGATAAATCGAGACGACCAAACATCTTAGAAGCACTACATTCGTGGCGATTATAGTCTTCAAAAAATAATATCATAATTCTAGAATAATATGTAATATATCCCAGTATATTCAAACTATGATAATATGAATATATAATATTTGTCTTGGTGGAAATCAATGAATCGGCTATTTCAGTGACAAAGAGCTTCACACAGTACATCATCTGCTACTACAAAACACAAGGTTTTTGGATCTCATTTGCTTTGTTTTACCCTAAGATGACGAACGTTTTGCTGTACGTTGTTGATTCACTCCGTGCAGACCATCTTTCTAGTTATGGCTATTCACGTAATACAACACCGAATCTCGATGCACTTGCTGATGAGGGAGTGTTATATGAGAATTGTCATAGCGTGGCAACATGGACAAGACCAGCGAGCGTTTCGTTTCTCACCGGTGTTTATCCGCCAGCACACGGTGTTCGTCACCGAGAGGACCGGTTCCCATCAGAGCTCCCTCGTCTCCCTGAATTACTATCTGATGAAGGATTTGAAACGATTGGGATCTCGTCGATGGGGAACGTCTCATCGAATCTTGGATACGATGTTGGATTCGATTCATACTTTGATTTATATAAAGATGAAAAAATACTTAAAAAGAGGGATCAATCATCCGCTTCCAACGAGAACTTACTTTACGAAGATCAGGACAAAATAGCACTCCCGCGTGCTGAGGATATCACTGAACAACTTACTCCACTTTACGAAAACAGAACGGAGGATCTTTTCACGTTCTGTTGGAGTATCGATCCACATACCCCGTTTGACCCCCCCAAGGAGTATCGATCATATGTTGATCCGGGCTATACTGGGCCGGTGCACGGAAACTTTGCGTCACTCCCAGATGAACCAACGAAAGAGGACATCAGTCACTTAGTTAATCTCTATGATGGAGAAGTGCGTTACACTGACGCCCAGCTAGGGATCATTATAGATAAATTAAAACAAGAAGAGTTGTACGAAGACACACTGCTTATTGTGGCTGGCGATCATGGAGAAGCATTCAATGAACACGAGACAATTTTCCATGGAAATACCCCGTATGAGGAAGTCCTCCATGTTCCCTTAATTATAAAGCCCCCAGGGGAGATTGAAGATATTCCCCAAACAGTTACTGATCCTGTTTCGATCATAGATATATATCCAACAATTCTCGATCTACTTGATATTGATAGTCTTCCAGCGAGCGTTCAAGGACAAGCTATCCCCCCATTCAGTGAGGATTTCGAATCGCGGCCCACCTACTCGGATACACAGCTTTGGAATTTTAAACCGACATATAGAACAGTTCGTTCAGAACAATGGAAGTATCTTGAGATTCAACGTCCAGGACCTATAAAAACCATAAGGAATATGATCGACAATCGCGATAACCTTTCGAATCCGAAATTTATACTCTCAACGATTAGAGACACCCTTTATAATCAAATATCTAATACAGACACTGAATTACTATTTGATTTGGAAGCAGATCCAGGAGAACGGAAAAATCTGGCAGGCGATCATCCTGAAATATGCAAAGAATATAGACAACTATTGGTGGAATGGCAAAATGAGTGTGAGAAAATTAACGATAAAATAGGCAATACAAGAAGCACAGAGATTGATTCGGAGACAAAAGAGCAATTAAAACAATTAGGGTATGCATAGAGACTGTAATTCAGCGACTATATAAAAATAACATATAAAATACGAATATAATGACAGGTAAATCAAATAGTACCTTAAGTAAACTAGTTGCATCTAGTGGTATCTTACTATTTGGCCTTATATTCCAATTAGGGTTTGGATTTATATCACGGATAGCAGTTGGACGAATATTTGGGAGTGAGATTTATGGAGGTATCTCTATCGGTTATGTACTACTCACCAGCACCTCAATTCTTGCTGTAGTTGGATTGAACCAGGGAGTAGGGCGCTATTTACCTCGTAATGATTCCCCCGAATGGGAGCGTGGGATCATACTCTCGGCATATCAGATTGTCGTCCCTATAAGTATCGGTGTTGGAATAGCCGTAGCTCTCTCCGCCGATCTTCTCGCGACGCTAGTGTTTAAAGACCCAACTCTCACACCGATCCTCCGTATTTTTGGTATTACAATCCCGTTCGCTGCGTTTGTTCGACTCACTATTGGTTGTATACGTGGTATGAAACAATCTCTACCCCGTGTATCTATCGAAAATATCTTTATACCTCTTTCCCGCCTCGTTTTGATCCTGATAGCAGCATTCATTGGCTTCCGAGCTCTTGGCATTGCCTGGGCTTATGCCATCTCGTATGGGATCGCAGCTGTTCTTTGCCTGGTTTATCTTGTTCGACATACTGCAATCTTAGGGGATGCTCAACCGCGATCAATGCACCGGGTACTGCTCTCGTTTTCCCTCCCACTTGTACTAACCGCTGCAATGAATCTCGTATTAGAGAGCGCCGACGTATTCATCTTAGGCATGTTCGATTCTACGAGTGCCGTAGGGGTGTATAATGTTGCATATCCCATTTCGAAATTTTTAATCACTGTTTTGATGGCATTCGCATTTATATTCATGCCAGTAATCTCTGAGCTTCATGCAGATAATAAACTTGAGGAAATGCGACGAACCTATCAGTTGATTTCTAAGTGGATCTTATTTGCTACACTCCCACTTTTCCTTGTTTTTGCTTTTTTTCCCACCACAATTATACGATATACGTTCGGATCAGAGTACCTTTCGGGAGGAACTACTCTGACTGTTCTTTCGATCGGCTTCCTTGTACACGCACTACTTGGGTTAAATGGTAATGCGCTCCAATCAATTGGTAATGTAAGAACAATTATGTACGATAACATGTTTGTTGCGATACTTAACGTTGGACTTAACCTCGTCTTGATACCACAATATTCATTCCTAGGTGCCGCAATCGCGACGACCATCTGTTATGTGATATTGAATTCTCTCCTCAGTTATCAATTATATCGAGAGACAAAAATTCATCCACTTCGCCGCGAATCGTTTGTTCCTGCTGGGGCTACACTTCTTATTTGGGCGCTCCTTTTCTTCGGATTACAATCCTTCTTCGATACACTTTCGATCTTTTTCATCGAACTGTGTGTATTCATCGTGCTTTATCCGATAATGGTTCTCAGATTAGGTGGAGTGGAACAAGAAGACATTGATCTAATTAACACACTTGAACAACGAGCCGGTATTAATTTGGGACCCATTCGTCGTCTCGCAAGGCAGGCCACGCCTTAACTAGTCCAAGAGCGTGTCATAGAAAGCCTCCCAAGGGAGGCCGCAGGGTTTTGAAACTGTGTCCAGCAGTACCAACGCCCTGCAAGACGTCGTTTCGGTAGACGACTTTTTGAATGCGGCGGCGACCGAGACAGTACCGCTGTTCGAACATCTTGAATTCGAGTTTCTGTTGGAGTACGACGTGTTCGCCCCCGGCGAGCGGGGGCGAACACGAGTTCACCAGCCGCCAGATCTGTTTCGGGGCTTTCTCCACTGCTACTACAAGGATAT
>NZ_JBPEHH010000175.1:0-5255 GCF_054177595.1 Haladaptatus ordinarius
GCGGTCCTTCGACCCTCGATTCTGATTCTTGAACCGCCGTTCCAGCGCAACCTCAACTGAGCTGTCAGAGTGATCGCTTCACCTCTGTCGCCGATTTGATTCGGCAACTACTGTTTAGGCCGGGAAGGAGTCACGAAAGGAGTTCGAGGACGGTTCGCTGAAGATCGCCTGGAGAGTTGGCAACAAAGTCAGTGTGATCGGTTGGCTGCACAGTAGCCCCACGACAAAACCGGATCACAGTGCTGCCTGCTCGGGCTGCTGCTCGGACACCGTTGACAGAGTCTTCGATAACGAGACAGGCAGAAGGGTCCACAGCAAGTTCAGCGGCTGCATGCTCATAGATGAAGGGTTCCGGCTTGCCGGGGAGATCGATGTGTTCAGCACTCACCATGACATCAACTGGTGCCAAATCAAACCGCTCAATGACTATTTTAATCCAATCCGCTGGTGCTGAGGAGACAATTCCAACGTCGATCCCTCGAGAACGAAGTGTCTCAAAGAAGTCCGGTATTCCAGGTGTGATCGAGACCTGCCCGCCATACACCGTCTCCGCAGCCACTTCGAACTGTCGTGCATAACGCTCGGGACCACCCGGAAGCCCATACGTCGCTGCAAGCTCTTCGAGACTCTCACGGAAATTGCGGCCATTTACGTCCTCCAGACCGGGATCACCTGTTTCTACCTGTGTAAAAACCTGGTCACGCCAGAACTGCTGCCAGAATGATTCCGAATCAACGAGGACGCCATCCATATCAAACAGGACAGTCTGAAACCGGGGCATGTTCTAGACCTTCGGGTCTCACAATAAGCCGATTGTGGCGTCATGGATAAGACACACGAAGACGACGGCAAGACGGATTTCCGACTCCCCGGTGAGGAAGATGCCCTCAGTCGCGTGGCAGCGTTGCCCATTCGACGGCTGACCTCTTTCCGATTCAGCGGTTAGCGCTTGACGTCCTCCCACGGTAGCCGTGGGATTCCTCCGTGGGCAATCCGGCCAGACTGATTACCCCGGCTGTGAACTTGCGGGTTTGCTGACGCTGGTTTGGTCAACTGGGCGCGACTGTTCCCAATCCGCTGGTGACCAGTCGTGTCCATCCCACTCCCAGTACGTCCCGTTCACGGGTGCGTCCCTGTCGCGTTCAGCAGACAGGGCAGCAGGCCGCGCCATCGGCCCAACCTCTGATTGTAGCAGATTCCACGCCCCTGCGACGTCAATATACGCGTGCAACCCACACGCGTGACACCGATACGCGTCACCGTCTCGCGACACCTCGCTACTCCCACATTCGGGACACTCACTGCTTGAATCCGCCTCGCTCATTTGCTCAACGGTGATGCCAACGTCTCCAAGCGTGAGTTCGAGGCGGTCGACGAGTTTCCGGTGTGACCAGAACGCGTGTGTCTTCTGGTTCACCTTGGATGACCAGTGCGTGTCAAGCACATTAGTGAGGTCGCCGACGTACACAGTATCAACCGTGCGTGCAAGCAGCCAATCAGCAGCGTATTTCACCGCTGCGTCACGACTGTGGTCACGCTTCTCGCCACGCTCATCGTACACGCGTTGAATCCGCTTACTCGTGTACTGGTCGTCGGGGAGTTGCGACTGCAACTCGGCAATCAACCCGGACAACACTTGGAACTGTTCGAACTCTGGACGAGACTCGCTAGCAAGGCATGGCGCAAACGCGATGAGGCCGGTCGGTACTCACTCTGGTCAAAGGAGAGTGGCGAGATACGTTGCTACTTAGACACCTCAGACCTCGCCGAGTGGTTTCGGGATTACGCACCAAGCGATCTCTGAACGGCTTCGACGGTTTCCGCCGCTTGAAGTAATGGTTTCACGTACTAAGCGTTCGTGCCACGCTCTGGGAGACTCCCTTGAGATAGGCCGTTCCCAGCGTAGCGACAAATAAGGCGCCGACAGTGTTGAACACTAAGTCAAGAACAATGTCACGTACTCCATACTGGGCTAGGGCGGCCTCTCCACCGATGAGACTTGCTATACCGCCGCTGGCGAACTCGAGGATCTCCCAGAGCACTCCGAACGCGAGGACGAAGATGAGAATGAAGACAAACATGAACTCTGAGGGGATCTCCAGCGAGTCGTCGTGTTCGGCAAGTGCCCGTGCACTCGCGTAGCCAGCACCGGCCACGATCGTCGCTGATAGGGTGTGGGTTATCGAGTCGTACCAGCCGAACCACTGGTATGGGCCGAGTGCGCCCACTGCGTGGAGAAACACAGCTGTTGTGATCCACAGCGTCAACCCAGCGTTCAGTGGCACGCGATAGTCCCGAGAAAGAATGCCGGGAAGGAACGTCACACCGAGAGACACACCTGCATTGATGACGAGTCCCCAATTGAACCGGATCAGTCCTACGAAGGTAATGCCAAAAAGCGCAACCTGTAACAGACGTACGAGAAGGTGGAGATAGACATCGTCGATTCTCACTCGATCACGAAAGCTCATAGACCTTCACCTGCTGTAAGTCCGCGGACGTCGACGGCCTCGATCCATCGGAAGTATATTGCGAAGATTGGGCTTGCCACGAGACTGATAGCGGTCGCGAAGACTAGGTCCCACATGAGTGCCGTCTTGTTCTGGATGAGCATCGTGTTGAAGTAAACATCGGACGCGTACTGGAGGATGGCCCACACACCAGCTGTCGCCATCGTGACGAAGATGATGAATGCCACGGCGAAACGGGGTGTCATCTCTACTGGCGAAAATACGTGGAGTTCGACGACCACTAACACACCGATGGCGAGAATAGCGAGGAAGGTCGTGAGGTCGGCGAGTATATCTGGAAGTGGAAAGAATTGACTCGTAATTGGAAGTGCGGTGAACACCAAGATTTCCCAGGGCGGCATCACAGATCGATCACGACGCACGCCAGCTGGAAGGAGGATTATCACAAGACCGCCAGTTACGAAGATAGCCCAGATAGGTTCTCCACTGATGACGCTAACCGCGGCGGCAAGCACCAGTACTGCGACGATCAGCCAAGAAACAATCGAGTTGAATAGATTGTCCTCGATGACTACGTCGAGCTGACTCATGAGCAAGAGAACCTCGCGAATATGCATATACGCTTGGGGTAAGTGTCTAAACAACACGGTTTTTAATGACTGTCCACTTTCGGGGACGTCGATACACGCCAGAAACACCGGGAATGTCACGACGATTCTAGCCTCGAGGAGCCCGGCTGTCAGAAACGCAGCCCTCTAACCAAAAGTGCTGATGGCGAACCCGTAGTTCATCTGCGGGAGTCGGATGGAGTACCGCGCTAATTCGAGTTCGGAGAAGTCGGCCAGTTTGAAGCATTTCCGGATATCCCGCGCAATCGATACGCTTCGTGACAATAAAATACTACCAATGATTTGACTATTGAAACCCACTGCCGAGATAGTGAACTCGATCGAAATCTGGACCGGATATTCGGTGGCATCGGGCACATATCGACGAACGCGTTTTAGTAGCGATCGAGTTCGCGCTAACTCGCGCCCGTCAGTTCACCGAGGAGTTCATCGGTGACTCGTCCTCACTTGACCGTGCATGGGAGATGACACAAAATCTAGAGAATTACCTGACGACCTGCCAGGCAGGAATCATCGCGTCGAGTATCGCGGTCGATATCGTCGCCGAACCCGCGCTGGCGCCCTGTTCGAACCGCTATTCGCAAACACAGCTTTGGATTGTACAAATAGGAAAACAGTTACGGTTGCTGTTGGAGAGTTCAATTGTTTATGCAAATTATATTGTGTTGTCACTATCTGTCGTAAAGATCGACGTCCGGATGCGACCATCCATATCAGATGGGACAGCACAATCGTGTGCATGAAGCAAGGTTGGTGCGAGGTCGAGGATCGAAATCTCATCGATCGTCCCTGTTGTGAACATCGGTCCGGTTGCAGCGAACAAGCCAGATCGGGTGTTGACGCCTCGCCACTTCTCATGCTCGCGCGTAAATATCTCGTCTCCACCAACCGTATCCGAGATATGCACATCAGGCGCTTTGTCAATGACGACGTCTGGCCATTCATCGGCGTAATCGCCGCTATAGACGTTTTCACCACGATAGACCTCACGCGCAACCGGACGTCCATCTGGCGTTGTCAGACGTTCTAATTTGTCGATGAGTTCATCGCGTACTGATTCAAAGCGTGGGCTATCCACAGTGAGATAGAAGGGACCTTGCGCGCTCGCAATGGCTTCTGTCTGATCCCAATTTGCCGTGTCGAGTTTTCCCCGACCGACATTCCCTTCATCATTTGGAAGCCGATTAATAAGACTCTCGGGTGCGACCTCCTCGGCAATCGACTGCGGATTGAATGGCACGTGTTGATCCACGTCTGCGAGCGTCTCTTTTATCTGATCAGTTGTGATCCCTGCTTTATGGAGTGTACTGCTAACGTGGGTATCGAAAGAAAGATACCCTTCTTGTTCGAGCCACCGATTAATGTAGAAAACCGTTTGAATCTCGGCATGACCGTGGTCACTCATGAGAACGAGGTTTGTCTCGTCATCGAGAAATGATGCAAGATGGTCGTCGATCAGTTTCCACGCGCGGAGTGTGCGCTCATCATCCCAGAAATGGTGGTGCAGAACGTTGATATAAAATGTTGTTAATTGCAAAAAGGAGAGATCACGACTGTCGAGCAAGTATTTCCCAGCCTTGAATTGGGTATCAATCCGTTCAAGGATTTCCTCCTAGGCAGCAGATGTCTCCGATTGCAGTGATTGTCGTGTTGTGACACGATAGTCAAACCGCTCGTGCAGTTCATTCTCAAGTTCTGCGGGATCTGTAAATCCAGTAGTATCCGCGTCTGGTGCGCCTGAAATGTACGCTTCTCCAACGGCTTTCGGTGGGAATGTTGTTGGCACCCCAAGGACGCCGACGCGTTCCTGTTCGGCGAGTCGATCCCAGTATTCGGCGTGATTATGATACCGCTCGGCTGGGAGATAGACACGCTGGTTGGCGGTATCAATATTGTACCACCAAAAGATACCGAGTTGGCCGGGATTCTTGCCTGTTGCGTATGCTTTCCAATTTGGCGAGGTGACAGGTGGCAACACGGATTGCAGGTCTCCTGTTATACCCTGTTCAACGATTCGCTGCAACGTTGGAAGTTCACCCATTCGTATTCGGTTAAGACGTAAAACCAGCATACAGTGCTGCATTCACCTCCTCAAGAAGCGTCTGGCGTGACGGAGCTGGTTGTCTCGCCTCTCGATACCACGTGTTCGGGAGAT
>NZ_JBPEHH010000176.1:0-5253 GCF_054177595.1 Haladaptatus ordinarius
GTGGTCGTTGTTTTCGGCGACGCACAATCTGCTGAAACTGTGGCGGTCCGGCCGGGGGCCGGACGGCCACAAAGTGATGGACGCGATCGCCGGATAACTGAGCCCGGTTCTCTTTTTTTTGTCGACGGCCGAATCGATCCGTCGAACCGTGTAAGAGTATCTTCAGCCGACGTCAGGAGGATTGGTGAGGCAAAATTCTTAGACAGGCTCTCCAGCACGAGAGAATTGATAGAGAAGGCGGGAGAAGGCTGGCTCATCCTTATCGCGACGACCGACGAGCATATCGAGTTCATCGAGGATGACCACGACCGTATCGTAGTGTTCGTTGATAAGACGGTAGAGTTCGCGCCATTTTTTCTTGGTTGGAATGCCGTGTTCTGGAACGTCGACAGTCGCTCCGATGTCGTTTGCCACCTTTCGGGCAAGCTCGTAGACGGCCGCACCGAGGGTCCCCACGTTCTGGCAGTTCATCTGGATGACGCCGAACCGGATATCACGACTTTCGCAGAGTTCAACGATGTTCTGGCAGACGGCGTTAATGATGAGCGATTTCCCGGTCCCAGACGGTCCATAGAGAAAGAGGTTCGGTGGCCGCTCGTTACTAATCGCGACGCGAAGATGCTGAGTAATATCCGTGAGCTGGGTATCACGGCCGACGATCCGTTCTTCATCAACGATTTCGTTCGGTTCGAGGAGGGAACGGTTCTTGATGAGACTCGCAGCTTCCTCTTGCTCGAGGATGAGATCTTTGATAGAACCCGTAGACTTAGGGGTTTCCTCGGGACCAGGGTCTGTGGGCATACTTGACCCACTCTATCAGGATACTAAAAGGTTCCCCTGTCGATTTCTTTTCTGCCAGTATGACGCTCAGAAACAGGATATCGGGAGGTTACACTGTTGTCTTCCTTTACCCCCGACGATTTGTTGAGGGGTCTTCGCCTGGATCGATTCACGAGGAGTTCAGCACACCCTCTCACCCCTATCGATTTGTTCTAACCACAAGGATGGGGAGGATGGTCGAATCCTCGAATGGACTATCACTGCATCTACGGCACGATTAGCACAGAACTGAGAATCATCTTCTTTTCTTTCTAGTACTAGTCTAGAGCTAGCTAGAAGAACACACCCCTATCGATTTGTTCTAATTACGTCCCCTCTGTCCATTTCCCGACAAGCGGTTACTTAAAAGAGAACCCAGTAGAATCGCAAGATAGAGGACAGGGACGTGCAGCTATTTGTCGCCTCCTCTGTTCTCCAGGTTCTACTCCTATCGTCTCACCTCTATCGATTTGTTCCATATGCCTGCAGTCGGCCGAATTCGGTGATATTTGGGTATATGAATTCCGAGGTTATCAAAGGACGACTTCTGGTAAGCTATCCTCTCGTGGATTCCCTGTAATTGACTTCCTCCCTATGCCCTTTCCCGCCAGAACAAATCGATAGGGGTGTGAGTGTGATCCTGTGGATTATCGTCAGGATATATTCGCCCATCACGTCTGGAGAGCTGCTGTTTTCAGTTTCGACATTTTCTCTTCATTGAATCTATAGCATCCGTCCATGGATTCCTCCTCGATGAACAAATCGATAGAGGTGACTCTCCGTATGCGGGGGTTTCGGTGAACAAGTCGATAGGGGTGCGTCTCTTCTGTGTTTGGTCGATCGCTCTCGGTTAGTATACTATACTAACTCTCAGCACCCGCTACGTCGTGTACTACCCTTACATCATCAGACCACTACTGAGGCGAGCGTGTGTCATTTTGTCCCAAGGATTTACGTCGGTAGTTCCTGTCTTTGATTATATCGATGATTTCGAATCGGCGATCGCCACTCACACCACTTGCGCAAGAATCGCTCGAGACACTCGCAAACGCACTGCCGAGCGACGGAGAACTCACGTACGAGCAAGCGTACGCAACCCTCAAAGATCGTGAAGAGCTCGAGCAGCCTGCTGCCGAAGCTATCATCGAACGACTCTACATGCGAGGCCACATCTACGAAGTCGAAGGAAAGCTTCGGCTGACTGATCACCGACCTGAATAGCGAGAATGCGCTCGGTGATACAGTCACATTCGGCACTTGGATTTGACAGTCCCAACCTTACTCACGTCTTGTTTCGACTACCTCAATAATCGTCGCTGCCGTCGTCCGGATTCGTCCAAGTCGATCTTGAATCGCGTCCGAATCATCGTCCTGCCATGCTGCGAGGTAGAATGCTGAGCCACTCGTATCTAATCCGACGTACCGACCGACGATGTACGCGACGGCTTCTGCTTCGACCTCACGTTTCGCTCGCTCACACTCATCGTCAACATCGAAGTGCAGCAGTGCGTGCGCGTATTCGTGGATTAGCGTTACCACGAGATTCGCCTGATTTGCCCTCGCTTTCACCTCCACGATTGGCTGGAGGTCGTATAGACTCCGCTGTTTACAGACACCCTTCGCCTTGCCGTGTTCCCAGTCATCAGCGTCGACGATGCGAACCGTCACCCCGAGCTCATCAGCTGCATCTTGGAGGGGGGACACGAGATTTTCAGCATTTCCGGTTGCTTCGGTTTCGAGCTTGGGAAGTGGTTCACCCTCCGTCTGAGACACGTCGAAAACAGCTGTGGGTTTGAATCCGACCAGTCCTTTAGACCACGCTTCAGGTGGTGTCTCGTCATATTCACACTCACTTTGCTCGTGGTAGCTCGGTGAGTTCTCGCAGTCGGGACACTGCTTTGTAATGATCGGTGCCCAGATCCAGATTCCGCTTTCGCCTTCCTTGACGTGACGATCGAAGTCAGTTCGCCAGGTGTTGTACCCAGCGACCTTCGTCGCGTTTGGACATTGAAGCGTGATCAAGAGCGTGTTCCGATGGGAGTAGTCATGGAATTTCGACTGGACATCTAGCCACTCTTGGAACTGTTGACTTGCTCTCGCCTCGTCAGTCAAAGCAGTGAGGTCGTCGATCCAGTGTTCGATTGTGCTGTGCATCTCGTCGCGTCGGGTGTCGTACTCGTCAAACGACACCGCAGAGGTGGTATTCGTAGCCATTGATTTTCGAACACGGACGCTTCTATCGAGCGCCCCGCACCCCTGGGGGGCCGAAAAAACCTCAATTGGAGTCGTTTGATTCGCGTTAGAAGTACCTCTCGAACAACCTATCTTTGACTCTGTGGAATCTCCGTGTAACATAGAAGTCGCACCGATATCACGCACAGTTCTTCGGGCAAGCGGGTAAAACAATCAGGAGTATTATATTAACATTATATTTAGTATATTTTAATCTACCAAAGTTATATATAACGCAATAGTGTATTGAATATTACCATGCCAAATGGTTCCACAGAACAATCAGACCAACGATTGTATCGACCGTCACGGCGTCATATTCTGAAAGCCGGGGCAACGAGTATTGTAGCTGCCGGAGCTAGTAATGGATTTGTCAGTGCAGAGCAAGACACTACAGATCAATCAAACAAACAAAAAGCCGGAGATAGTCACTGGAGGCGGACGCAAGACCTTGACCAACAAGCGCCAGAACACGCAATTGAGGGGTATACATCACAGGTAAGCGCGAGACCAGGAGAAAGCGTGGGGATTCATGTGAGTACTGACCCTGTTGAACAGTATCGAATCGCGGTCCATCGTATTGGTTGGTACAATGGCGATGGTGGGCGCCGAATGACCACCATTCCCGGCCCAGGCGCATCAAAAGAAGGCATCCGCCAACCAATTCCTGACCCTGATCCCGGTACAGGATACAATGATGCTGGTTGGGTAATGACAGATCGTCTAGATATACCGAATAATTGGTCGAGTGGGCTCTATATCATCGAATTCATCCTTGCATCAGGGGAGAACAGCGGTACGTCTCGATGGTATCCACTTATTGTCCGTCCACGAAATCACAATTCTGCAGACCTCCTGTTACAGGTAATGTCCTCAACCTGGCAAGCATACAATCACTGGGGTGGAAAGAGTCTCTATGGATTCAATAGCGATGGAGATGGAGCGAACGTGGTTTCATATAATCGCCCGCTTCGTAACCCGCTACTCCCCCATGGCGAAGATGGGGGACCAATGGCAGTCTATTACTGGGAGGCGCCACTTATTCGATATCTCGAACGAGAGGGATACACTATTGGTTTGTTTGCGGATCAAGATACTGATCGCGAGCCAAAGGCGCTCCAGGAGTATGATGTAGTAATGACTGGAGGGCACGACGAATATTGGAGTGGACGACAGCGAGATGCTTTTGAGAATGCTCGCGATTCCGGAGTCAATCTAATATTCACAGGCGCAAACACTGCGTATTGGCAGGTTCGATTCAAAGACGATGGTCGCACACTAGAAGGATATAAAGAAACAGCAGCTGAAGAAGACCCAGTCGATGATGCAAGTAAGAAAACCGACCGTTTCCGTGATCTCTATCCTCCCCGACCAGAATGCGAACTCTTAGGAGTAATGTATGATCCACCGATTGTTTCTGCGAATGCAGATAACTTCCCATCATACACTGTAACAGAGGACGCACTTACTCATCCGTGGATGGAAGATACCGGCTTCAAGGCGGGTGATCAACTTCCACATCTCGTTGGATACGAGCTTGATCATATCGTTCCGGGCTGTGCCGTTCCGGGAAACCTTTCGGTACTGTTCGAATATGAACCCGGAACAAGTGAATACTTGGTGGATACGAAATATGATGGTGGTGCCCAGGCAGTGACCTACTCTGCACCTTCGGGAGCACAGGTGTTTTCATCAGGAACCATGAATTTTTCGTGGGCACTTGATGACAGTACTCCACCCTGGGGACCTGAAGTGCAGGCAGATAGCCGTCTTGAACAGTTTATGCGCAACGTCCTTGATGATATGATTTGATAAGTATCTCAACAGGGCGCTATCTCTTTAAAAATCTCCTCAACGGCGTACATTCGTCGAGTAATTGATGTGGTTTTTCGTAGTAGTGTGCAATTCATTTAAACCGCTGGCAGACGCTTTCTCGACTGTGCATGGGACAGCACGGTATTTTGGAACAATGATAGGCTTTGTATCGAGAATGTATTCCTTGAGGTTTCGAACCATATGACCGTACGACCGTGCTCATGCAGCGTCATAGGTATCGCCGTTGATTCCACCCTCAGTTCTATATTCGCTAGTTGTCCACTCTGGCTCAGGAGTCCAGCAGCTGATACGTAGTCCTGAGTGAAGCGGGTGAATCAGGAACCTGATTCATCCGCTGTCCGGATACGCACCTGGTGAACCTTCCAA